>DASPNN010000592.1:0-3126 GCA_035626495.1 Chryseosolibacter sp. | reverse complement strand
CAGAAGCTGTAACAGGGTCTGAATTCCGTAGAAAAGCCCGGCAGCCTGATTCGCGTTGACTGTTATCCGGTCCGTTGTGACTTCCAGTGAATAGCCTTCTTCGCCGGCTTTCGGATCGCGCTTCTCATTCAAGGCGAGTAGGATATTTCCAGAGCCTCCTTCTGATATCTTCAAATCGAACCCGGAGGCTTTTTTTATTTTTTCATTGAAATATCTGGCCACCCGGGCTACCTCAGGTTGTTTTGAAACCGAGATCACGGTGGTACGGTCGATTATGAAGGTGCCCGCGTTGCGTTTCATCTGAACGGGTTCGGGAATGATGCTCAGCTCCTGACCGAACACGTGTGTCGAGGCGCACACGCAGATAACAATCAATAGTTTTAAGAGGACAGTTTTCATTGCATTGGTTTAGTTGAGGTTTGAAATTATATGCTATCGGGTAAATGCGCTACGCCCGCCGCCGAAAATTATCTGATGGGAGCTTGAGGCCCGTGAATGGTGTTTCAGCCGGGTTTGTTTTTCGTGTGCATCCTCCACAGAAGCCACGGTTACACGACCGAGTCAAATGCTCATTTGAAAAACCGGCTGGCACCCCGTATACCATCCCTGAAAACAGTGAGCCAACTGAAACACAAATGGCAGCGGGTCAAACCATCGCTATATCGACCGCTTCAGCTTTCATCAGCGACCTGATGCCACGCAGGGGAATGATCACCCAGTTCGGACGGTTATTGAGTTCATAATTGAGCTCGTATATCGACTTCTCGAGCAGGAAAGTGGTTAGCAGGATGTTGAGATTTTCCTTGCTTTTCGGTATGAATTTATGTCCGGCTGAATGCTTTAAATACGCCTCCATAAAAAATCCGCTGGTGTAATGATACCATTGCTCAGCGAATGGCATGAGTTTGCTGACATCATCCTGGCGGATTTGAGTGTCCAAAAACAAGCTTCCATATGCGGCATAGTGAAACGATCTGAGCATTCCGGCCACATCACGCAACGCCGAACGTTTCAGCCGTCGCTCACTGTAGCTTCTCGCCGGCTCGCCTTCGAAATCCGTGATGACGAAGTCTTTACCGGTAAAGAGGACCTGGCCAAGGTGATAGTCGCCATGTATCCGGATCTTCTCAACATCGATTTTGTTCTTGTAGATGTCGCGAAATTTGAGAAGAATGTCCGGCCGCATTTGTAAAATGTCCTGCGCTTCCTGCTGGACGTTTTCCGGGAGATGATCGATGTTACGCAAAAGGTTATCAAACGTGCCACGCACGAGTGATTGGAGGCCCGCATAGAGTGACCGTTGGTAGTGCAGTGAGTACTCTTCGGGTCTGAAATCCGGATTCGCCTGACTGTTGCCCAATGCAATGTGCATTTCGGCAGTCCGTTTACCCAGCAGTCGGATGGATTCGACAAGCTGGCCGTCGTAGAGATTCCGGACGATTTCAGGAACTTCTTCAAATTTCAACGGTTCTGTCAATGTTCCGCGCAGGTCATGCGGCCTTAGGTCCTGAGAGGAAAGAATGCGCTCATAATAAGTATCAAGCCGGTCGAGCACGTACGTCCAAGCATCGGTATTATTTTCAATCATCTCCTGCATCATGGCAAGCACCATCGAACCATGGTCTGTCTTCCATTCCATTGTACCCACAAAGGCGGGAATGTGTGTAAAGTTGGCACAGCTCGAGAGAAAATGCGATATCTCGACATCCGGATTGATGGCAGCGTCGACCTTCCGGTACAGCTTCATAAAAAACGCGTTGTCATAAAAGACCGATGTGTTACTTTGCTCGCCGGAGAGCAGCCTCGGCTTGATCTTTTCGTGGTGCGCCAGGTAGTGTTCTAACACTTTATTTCCCGAGAATCGAATCTCACCCGCTCCAGCGCGCACGGCGGTGTTCGAAGACATATTGTGGAGTATTGCCATCTGGAGCTCATAGCCATAGATGGCGTCGTAGAGAATTCCGTCTGTGGTGGGATCCTTGAGACGCGCGAGCACGGCCTGGCTGCAGTTTTCCTTCATTTTGTAAGCGAGGAGGTCCCTGCCGAACGCAAGGGGCAATTGATACATTTCAGGCAACCCGCTTTGGTAGGTGACCTGGATCAATGTAAAGATGACGTGCGAATCTCCGACCGGCATGCCGGCCTGTTTCACCACCTGGATGTGCTCGATGATCCTGCTCTTACCGCCAAACCACCGCATCCGCATCAGGTAATCGGGCAGGACCCTGTTTTCCAGTTGCTCGATCGTTTCCCCGCTTAACTTTTCGTCCCACTGAGCGATTTCCAGCAGCGGCAGCTCGTCGGCGCGGTTGCTTTCAACAGAAGCCTTTTGAAGCAGGAACCAAAGACAGTCGTGCGGTCCCATCGTGAAGAAATAGGTAGAATCCTCCTTGATAGAGGGAAACCTGTTCTTACTGAAAATTTCCATGGGTACGCGCCCTTTGAATTCGTTCAGCTCGAGGTCCGCCGGCTGCGTATAGCGGGAGAGGTTGACGATCACCAGCATAGTTTCTTCCTCATATGTCCTTGTGAAGGCAAGTATTTTCGGGTTGTCGGTATGAACGAATTTCATATCGCCCCGGCTTAGTGACTTATAATGCTTTCGCTTGTTGATCATGCGCTTCGTCCACCACAACAGGGATGACGAGTTCCGGTTTTGCATTTCGACGTTGACGGACTCGTAATGATATTCTGGATCCAGGATGATCGGCAGGTAAAGCTTGTGCGGGTTCGCGTCTGAGAAACCCGCGTTGCGGTCGGAAGACCATTGCATCGGCGTACGCACTCCATTGCGGTCCCCCAGGTAAAAATTGTCGCCCATTCCGATCTCATCGCCATAGTAGAGCACAGGTGTGCCAGGCATTGAGAACAACAGGTAGTTGAGCAGCTCGATCTTTTTCCGGTTGTTCCCCATCAGGGGAGCGAGGCGGTGACGAATGCCAAGGTTGATCCTTGCGCGGGGATCTTTCACGTAAACCTTGTACATATAATCGCGCTCCTCATCGGTGACCATCTCCAGGGTGAGCTCGTCGTGGTTACGCAGGAACATCGCCCATTGGCAAGTGACAGGAATTGGTGGTGTCTGCTCAAAGATATCGGTGATCGGGTACCGGTCCTCGGTCTGGA
>DASPNN010000591.1:0-2843 GCA_035626495.1 Chryseosolibacter sp. | reverse complement strand
TAAAATCATTAGAAGAATTTGCGATTGAATGTGCCATTCTGAAAGTGCATGGCTCTGAAGTGCTCGACTTTGTTGTGGATGAAGGTGTTCAAATTTATGGCGGAATGGGTTTTTCCGCCGAAGGACCAATGGATCGCGCCTACCGGGACGCACGCATCAACCGCATTTTCGAAGGGACGAATGAAATAAATCGCATGCTGACCATCGACATGCTTATGAAGCGCGCAATGAAGGGCCAGTTAGACCTGATGACTCCGGCGATGGCGGTGCAAAAAGAGTTAATGGCTGTACCGGACTTTGGTGCATCAAAAGAAGAGGGTCTCTTCGGAAAGGAGAAACAAGCGCTTGCGAATTTGAAAAAAGCGGGGCTGATGGTTGCCGGCGCGGCTGTTCAAAAATTCATGATGAAACTTTCAGATGAACAAGAGGTGCTGATGAACCTGGCGGATATCCTGATCGAAGCATATGTTGCAGAGTCGACACTTTTGCGCGTTGAAAAGTTGATCGGCTTGCGAGGTGAGGCCAGCTGCCAGATCGAAAAGGAGATGGCGATCATTTACCTGCACTCCGCAATAGAAAACGCCGCGCGTGCAGGCAAGCATGCGATCACGGCATTTGCCGACGGCGATGAGCTGCGTCTTATGCTTCTGGGTCTAAAACGTTTTACAAAGATTGATCCTTATAATCTGAAGGAAGCCCGTCGCAAGGTGGCCAACCACGTGATCGAAAAGGGAGAATATCCATTCTGAAATAACTGGACACCAGCCTGTACAGTTTTGAACAAAGCCCTGTCAACCGGCAGGGCTTTTTCATTGAAATTCATGCGTGAGGGGCGTTTTTAGTTATTGGAACACACTTTGAGAGATCTTGTGAAACAACACCTAAGATGGCGACCAAGACCATAAGTACCCTGTTGATTGTGCTGATCTGTATCATCGTTTTTCCGTTTGCGATCACAATTGTCGGCAGCATTGTTGGGATCGTCTTTGGTGTTTTTGGTGCTGTTTTCGGCGCCATTGCTGGCGCGTTCGGCGCGATATTCGGCGGAATTTTCGCGGCGATCGGCGGGCTGTTTGATTTTCTCTTTGGATGGGATATGAACTGTGACTTTGGGATTTTTAATCTCAACCCCCTCACGCTTGTACTCCTGGTCGTGCTGATAGTATACCTGTCCAAAAACAGGCAGAACGCGCGACAAAAATAACTTTTACCCTATTGGATTTTTGTTGTACAAGACCGGATTCAGAAAGTACTTAGTATAAACCGGATATTTTTTTCCTGCAACCAGGACGGGTCGTTTCCCGGGGGCGAAGACGACATTATATACCTGCTCGATTCCTTTCTCAGCCTTAATATCTTTCCGCACGATGTACCAAATTTTGTCGTGCGGATTAAAGACTTTCACCTGAATTCTGAAAACCCCCGGTATGCTTTTGATGCGGACAAACTTACCGGGCTGCTTGTTGTACAGTTTCCCGTTGACGTACACCGACATCGACGAAGCCTTATCGGTTTGGATGGCGATACCGGAGATATAACCGAAGGATTTTGTGGTCATGGCAAAGATCAACACCAGGCCAACTACAACAGATCTGTTCATAATTCAAGTGTTATTTCAATTATTAAACAAGCGGTGTGCCAAATTCAGACTCAGGAAACCACCGGAACGAGGGTTTTGCGGCGAAGTGTAAGCAGGATGACATTTCATGTAAGAACAGAATCCGAAATTTGCCTTTTGTCGTAAATTTCAAATACTGCCATGAAAGTCTTGATTGTATTGCTTGTCTGTGTCCCGACCGCGTTAATTGCCCAACTGGAAAATGTCCGGAGGAAACATTTCAACATAAAGAATGATATAGCACTTCAGGGCTATGACCCGGTTAGTTATTTTGCCGGCAAGCCAGTTGAGGGCGATGAGACCTTTAAATTCACCCACAAAGGGGTCACATACCTTTTCAGCGGCCTGACCACTTTGAACAAATTCAAGGCGAATCCCGAGAAGTATGAGCCGGCGTACGGCGGCTGGTGCGCCTACGCGATGGGTGAGAACGGCGAGAAAGTGAAAATCGATCCGGAAACCTTCAAGATCATTGATGGTACACTTTATCTTTTTTACAACTTCTGGGGGAACAATACCTTGGAAGATTGGAATAGCAACGAGAAAAAGCTAAAGCAAGCGGCCGATAAGAATTGGTCGGCGATGTTCAATTAAGCAACGACCAGCGGAAGTATAGGCTCTCGATTTACTTGAATTTAGTTTTATCTTTGCAAGATACCGATACCGCATGAATTTGAAACAACCCTGTCTTCACATCCTCAACCAGCTTGGGGATCTAGTGGGGAGCATCCAAGATCAGGACTTTAGCCGCCCGTCAAACACGCTGAGCAACAGCACGCTGGGGCAGCACCTTCGCCATACGCTTGAATTCTTCATTTGCATGGAGGAAGGATCGAAGCGGGGTGTGATCAATTATGACAAACGGGATCACGACAAACTAATTGAATCCGACAGGATCCTGGCATTGGATGCGATCGGCCGCATCAAAAAATTCATCCAGGGAATTGAGAGCGACAAATCCCTCAAGCTCGAGGTTGGTTATGACCTGAACGAAGAAAGATACATCACGGTTGAGACCAACGTAACACGTGAACTTGTATACAATATTGAACATGCCGTGCATCACATGGCGATCATGAAAATCGGCATTCGGGAGGTCGCGCCATATATCGAGCTACCCTTTGATTTCGGTGTCGCAGCATCAACCGTACGTTACAAGCAAACCGCCCACGCTGCCCACAAGGATTGATGTCTGCCTGGAAAAAGGTTAAACGAAGCAATTTTG
>DASPNN010000590.1:0-5630 GCA_035626495.1 Chryseosolibacter sp. | reverse complement strand
TTATCCCCAAGGGGGACCCGGTCGACTATAGCACGCAAATCAAGCCGATCCTTAATACAAGATGCATCTCCTGCCACGGCGGCGTGAGAAAAAAGGGAGGTTTCAGTCTGCTCTTTCGCGACGAGGCCCTCGACACAACCGAGTCTGGAAAATTTGCCATTGTTCCCGGTCACCCGGAGCAAAGCGAAATGATCCGGCGGCTCACGCTCAACGACCCCGATGAACGCATGCCGTTCAAGCATGACCCCCTGTCGAAGGAAGAAATTGAACTGCTGACCCGATGGATCGAACAGGGCGCCGAATGGGGAGAACACTGGTCGTACGTTTCCGTCGCCGAAACTCCGGCACCCGCGATGGATCACACCTGGGTCCGCAACGATATCGACCGGTTTATTCTTGAAAAGTTGTCGGAAGAAGATCTCACGCCCTCCCCCGAGGCCGATCCGGCTACGCTCCTCCGGAGAGTCGGTCTTGATCTGACCGGCCTTCCTCCGGAAAAAGACCTCGGCGATTCATACCTGAAAAATCCAACGAATGAGCGTTACGAACAACTGGTCGACAGCCTTCTGGCATCTCCCGCGTTCGGTGAACGGTGGACGTCACTGTGGATGGATCTGTCGCGCTACGCCGACAGCAAAGGTTACGAGAAAGACTCCTACCGCAATATCTGGAAGTATCGCGACTGGCTCATCCGCGCATTCAACGACGACATGCCATACGACCGGTTTCTCACAGAACAACTCGCCGGTGACCTGCTGCCCGACCCAACGGACGAGCTATACATCGCCACCGCTTTTCACCGGAACACAATGACCAACGACGAAGGCGGCACCGACAGTGAAGAATTCAGAACGGCGGCTGTGCTGGACCGCGTTAACACGACCTGGGAAGCGCTCATGGGAACAACATTCGCCTGCGTTCAATGCCACAGTCACCCGTATGACCCCTTCAAGCACGAAGAGTATTACAAGTTCATGGCGTTCTTCAACAATACAAGGGACGAAGACACCAACGGCGATTACCCGCAGTTGCGGCAATACCACGGGGAGGACAGCGTGAAACTTTTGAAAGTCAAAGCGTGGCTCGAAGCCAACGTCCCGGCGGAAAAAGCCAAAGAACAAATCACATTTTTGAAGACGGGTCAGCCTATTTACAACTCGCTCTATTGCAAACCAGTCGGCAACGCCGCTACATCCGAGTCGGGACTGTTGTTGAAAAAAGATGGCGCCGGTATTTTGCGTCATGTGGACCTGACCGGCCAGCGGAGACTCATTTTCAATTTTTATACACCCAATTCCGGGGGCGTGCTTACGTGGAGACTTGATAACGAATCGGGCAGGATCATTGCCACCATTCCGGTTCCCACTTCGAAATCTTGGCAAACCTTGGAGAAAGAGATCACGCCCGCCGAGGGTTATCACGACCTGTATTTTCAATACACGAATCCGAATCTCAAAGACCTGGATCAGAGCGGGATGTATTTTGACTGGTTTCATTTCGATGGCGCGTTTCCCGGGGAAAGCAAGCCTGGCTATGCGCAGGCAAAAACAATGTCCTGGGATCTGCTGACGAATAGTAAGTTCACCCCTACTCCCGTCATGATGGAAAATCCCGGAAACATGTTTCGAAGCACCCATGTCTTTGAACGCGGCAATTGGCTGGTGAAGGGAGAAAAAGTGGAACCCGGTGTACCACACATCCTGAATACGATGCCGGACAATGCTCCGAAAAACAGGCTCGGTCTTGCCCGATGGATGACCGATAAGAAAAACCCGTTGGTCGCGCGCACCCTTGTAAACCGGCTCTGGGAACAACTCTTTGGCTATGGGATTGCCGAAACGGTTGAGGATCTCGGCACACAAGGTATACCACCCACGCACATGCAATTGCTGGATCACCTGTCCTGGAAATTCATGACCGATTACCAGTGGAGTATCAAACGTTTATTAAAGGAAATGGTCATGTCGTCAACATACCGGCAGGATTCGAAGACAGATCCAGTTCTGTTGGAAAAAGACCCGGGCAACAAACTCCTTGCGCGCGGTCCGCGCGTGCGGCTGACAGCCGAACAATTGCGGGACCAGGGACTTTTCGTCAGCGGATTGCTGAGTAAAAAAATGTACGGACCCAGTGTCAAGCCGTTTCAGCCGAAGGGTATTTGGCTTTCACCCTACAACGGTGAAGCCTGGAACCAGAGCAAAGGAGAAGATCAACACCGCAGAGCTCTTTACACACACTGGAAGCGCACGGCCCCGTATCCATCCATGCTGACGTTCGACGGCGCCGCCCGCGAGGTTTGCACGAGCAGACGTATACGCACCAACACGCCTTTGCAGGCACTGGTCACCCTCAACGACTCGGCGTATTTTGAAATGGCGGTCCACTTCGCAAGCAACATGGATCGATTTGCGGGAACGCCGCGCGAAAAGATCAGCGCTGCCTATCAGCAGATGATGTACAAACCGATCACCACCGAAAGGCTGGCTGCGCTGATGAACCTGTACGATATTTCGTTGAAGACCTATGATTCTTCCCCACAGGGAAATTTTGAACTGGTTGACAGTGGCGATAAACAGCACAGGGCGCACCGGTCGGCGCTGGTGGTTGTGGCCAACGCGCTGTTGAATATGGACGAATGGATAACAAAAAACTAAGGAAATGCCCCGGGACTCAGCATTGGAACAACTCTTACGCAAAGCGCAATCAGAACATTTACTGAACACCACGCGCAGACACTTTCTGAAAGAAAGCGCGATGGGATTGGGTGCCCTGGCCCTTGGCAGTCTGTTCGGCAGTTGTCAGGCTCCGGAAAAGTCCGCATTCACAAACACATTTGATTCAGCCCATCCGTTGGCCCCCAGGCCCCCTATGTTTCCCGGCAAGGCACGGGCCGTGATTTATCTGCACATGGCCGGCGCCCCTTCGCAGCTGGAGCTCTTTGATTATAAACCGGAGTTGCAAAAACTCGATGGACAGGATTGTCCGCCGTCCCTGCTGGAAGGAAAGCGTTTTGCCTTCATCCGGGGCGTTCCGAAGATGATGGGTCCGCAGGCGACATTCCGGCAATTCGGCCAGAGTGGAACCTGGGTATCGGATTACCTCCCCCATTTTTCAACGATCATTGATGAGGTGGCATTGATAAAATCGGTCACCACCGATCAGTTCAACCATGCCCCCGCTCAGTTGATGATGCATACCGGCTCGGCGCGCCTGGGCCGCCCCAGCATCGGGTCGTGGGTGACCTACGGTCTCGGTTCCGAAAATCAAAATCTCCCGGGCTTCGTGGTCCTTACTTCCGGCGGACACAACCCCGACGCCGGCAAGAGTGTCTGGGGCAGCGGTTTTCTTCCCAGCGTTTACCAGGGCGTTCAATGCCGCGGCGAAGGAGATCCGGTCTTATTCATTAACGACCCGAAGGGAATGGACCGAAATATCCGGCGTGCGTCCATTGACGCCATCAACGCGATCAACCAGCAACAGTACAACGAAACGCATGATCCCGAGATTTTGTCCAGGATGGCGCAATACGAGATGGCGTTCAAGATGCAGATCTCCGTTCCGGAGGTCATGAACATCAACGACGAACCCGAATACATCCACCAGATGTATGGAACAAAACCCGGGAAAGCGTGTTTTGCCAACAACGCACTGCTTGCACGCAAACTGGTCGAAAAAGGCGTGCGGTTTGTCCAGCTGTTCGATTGGGGTTGGGACACGCACGGCGACGGCGCAGGCACGGCAGTAGACATAGGGTTGGTGAACAAATGCCGTCAAATCGACAAAGCGATCACGGCGCTGGTGCTCGACCTGAAACAACGCGGGTTGCTGGAAGAAACGCTCATTGTCTGGGGTGGGGAATTCGGACGAACACCGATGCGCGAAAACCGCGAAGGCAAGACGATGCCGTTCAAAGGCAGGGATCACCACGCCGAAGCATTCACCATCTGGATGGCCGGTGGCGGAATCAAAGGCGGCGTCAGCTATGGCGAAACCGACGAGATCGGTTACAGCATCGTGAAGGGAAAAGTAGAGCCGTTCGACGTGCAGGCAACCATACTCAATCAACTCGGTTTCGATCACGAAAAGCTGCTCTATATGTTTCAAGGCCGACCCTTCCGGCTCACCGACGTCAGTGGGCACGTCATCCAGGACATTATCGCGTAGACGCCCGAGCATTTAAAATAAACCCGTGCTACAATTCCTCGCAGACTTTATTGGACATTTTCATCCGGTCGTAGTTCATCTGCCGATCGGCATCTTGCTGATTGCCGTGCTCGTATATTTTTTGGCGCAGAGCGCGAAGTATCACATACTAAGACCCGCTGTCCCCCTGCTGTTATTTTGGGGCATGCTGAGCGCCGTTCTCGCCTGCCTGACCGGGCTTTTGCTTTCTACAACGGACGAATACGATTCGGGCGTCGTTGCGAACCACCAGTGGCTTGGCATTGCCACGGCGGTTGTTTCTCTTGCCGGCTACCTCATGGCGCGGAAGAATTTCAAATACACATCGTGGCTGGTCGCCGCCCTGGTGTTGATGATCACATTCACCGGTCACCTCGGCGGCACCCTCACGCACGGGGACGGTTATCTGACCGCGGCATTTGAAAACTATTCCGGCTCCCGGGAAATAAAACCGATCGCGAATGTCCAGGATGCACTGGTTTACGAAGATGTGATCCAGCCGATACTCGCAACGAAATGTTACGGTTGTCACGGCAGCAGGAAGCAGAAAGGCGGACTTCGTCTGGACGGCAAAGATTTTATCCTGAAAGGCGGTAAAGACGGCGAGGTTATCGTTGCCGGTGATGCGGCGGCCAGCGAGCTGGTCAATCGGCTTTTTCTTTCGAATGAAAATGAAGACCACATGCCGCCAAAAGAAAAGCCCCAGCCATCAGCCGCGCAAAAGGATCTGATCAAGTGGTGGATTGCCTCCGGCGCGCCGTTCGACAAAAAGGTGCGTGACCTCGAACAACCCTCGGATGTCACCCATGTGCTGGCCGGACTCAGTAAGAACGCCGACCACTCAAACCCCTCTTCTTCTATTCCGGAGACGCCCGTTGACGCAGCTCAGGCAGAAATTCTCGCGGACCTTAAAAATCATGGCGTAGTCGTTTTGCCAGTCGGTCAAAACAGCAATTATCTCTCCGCGAATCTGATCAATGCCGACATTTCGAACGATTCCGTCATGAATCTCCTGGCAGCCATTGACGATCAGCTAGCCTGGCTGAAGACCGGACCCAAGGCCGTGGGGACCGCGCAGCTGAAAAGAATCGGGCAGCTTAAAGTGCTTACAAGGCTGCACATCGGCAACCTGAAAAGTTCTCAGGACGGATTACAGCACCTGAGCGAATTAAAAAACCTTCAATATCTTAACGTCACCCGAGCCACGATCACGAGGGAGACCGTTAGCGCGCTGAAAAATCTTTCTTCTCTTAAGAACCTGTACTTCTTTCAGTGCGCGATTCCCGCAGAGTATTATGTCGATCTAAGAAACTCCCTTCCGGCTGTGAAGATCGATACCGGAGGTTATGTTGTTCCCACGTTTGCAAGTGATACGACCGAAGTTACTGCAGACAATAAGCGTTAAGTAATTTCTAATTCTCGACTTCTAATTTATAATTCTAAAATCA
>DASPNN010000589.1:0-15163 GCA_035626495.1 Chryseosolibacter sp. | reverse complement strand
CAGTTTTCGGGACCGTAGAAAATCGCGCAACATCTGGCCGGGATTCTCGTCCATCGCGATCGTATAGTATGAAATATTTTTCTCCAGCAAAACGTTGCGGATTTTGGCGATCCATTGCTTCACCCGTTCGGTGTATTCTTTTTGCTGAGCAGCGGTATCCACCCGCAATGTTTCGCCAGACTCGAGGTCTTTAAACGTGAATGAACCTGCGCGGTCGAGTGCCATCTCCATATGGCCGATGAGGTGAAAAACGATCACCTCATTGCGTGGTGTTTTCAATCTGCCGATGAACTGAAACAGGTCTCCGGCATCGTCATACATGTCGGACATGAAAACCAGGAGCTCTTTTCCATGGTGGATGAAGAGCTGTTCCACATCCGTCTTACGCCAGGATCCGGACGCTTGTGAGGCCGCGAGTGTATGAAGGAAACGCATGAATTGTTGCTGTTCAAACCGGGGATGCACAGCCGAGACGCCCTCGTTGTTGATTGTATAGAGCGCAAACGTGTCACCTTGCTTGCGTGCAAGATACGCCAGGGCTGCAGTGAGGACTTTTGCGTAGTCGAATTTTGCCAGGCCTTCTTCCGCGTAAGTCATGGAACGGCTCGCATCGATCAGGAATTTGACCGTAATATTTGTTTCAATGTCGGCTTGTTTGACAAAGTACCTTTCGGAACGGGCATACATTTTCCAGTCCAGCTGGCGCAAGTCGTCACCTGGCTCGTAGTTGCGATACTGGCTGAACTCCTGTCCCACGCCGACAGATTGGCTCTTATTGCTTCCCGACATAAATCCCTCCACAATGATCCTGGCCACGAGCTCGAGGCCATCCATGGTGTTGATCACTTCGGGTCTTAGCAGTTCTTTCAGCCGGCGGTCCATAGTGTTTAGAGATTTCTGCGGTGCAGGGCAAGAACCTGTTCAAGCAAGTGCGCAGCGATCTTGTCGGAGCTGATATTTTCAGCCTCTGCTTTGAAGTTCATCAGAATCCGGTGCCTGAGCACGGGACCGGTCACCTTCTGAATATCTTCGACAGTGACCGAGAAGCGTCCATGCAGAAGGGCACGTGCCTTGGCGGTGAGTATCATGGCTTGCCCCGCCCGTGGACCTGCGCCCCAGCGAACCCAGTCGCGTACCATTGAATCGTCGGTGTGTCCGGGCCTTGTTTTTCGCACCAGGTCGGTGACGAGCGCGATCAGGTCGGTGTTGATGTGTACTTCCCTGACAAGGTTCTGGGCTTCAATGATCTCTGATCCATCCATGATCTTGTTAATCGGTGTCCCTCGTTTACCGGTGGTATTTTCGAGGATCGACCGCTCCTCGTCGTGTGTCGGATAGGAGATGCGGATATACAACAGGAACCGGTCCAGCTGCGCTTCCGGCAACGGAAATGTTCCGGCTTGTTCGATCGGGTTTTGCGTTGCTAATATGAAGAAGGGCTTTTCCAGGGGATACGTAATCCCACCATAGGTAACTTCAAACTCCTGCATTGCCTCCAGCAGCGCCGACTGGGTCTTCGGGGAAGTTCGGTTGATCTCATCGGCGAGGATAAGGTTTGCGAAGACGGGACCGTGATTAAACTTAAAAAACCTCTTTCCCGTGGCGTGATCTTCTTCGAGGATCTCAGTTCCGATTATGTCCGAAGGCATCAGGTCAGGTGTAAACTGGATCCTTCTGAATTTCAGGTCGATCGCCTCCGACAAGGTGCGGATCATCAGTGTCTTGGCAAGCCCGGGGACACCTTCCAGCAAAGCGTGTCCTCCTGCCATGAAAGTAATCAGCAGTTGATCGATGGTCTCTTCCTGGCCGACAATCACCTTCCGGATCTCTTTTTTCAGTGACTGAAGCTTGTCAATTGTTTCTCGTGCCGCCCGCTCTGCTGCTTGTAGATTTTGTGTCATAGCTCGTTGGGCCATTCATCGGTGGCCATTTTTTTTTAGCGCATGAGGGCATACATGACAATGTTTACCCCGAAGCGCGTGTTGTCGATTTTATAGAACCTCTTGTTGCGAAAGTCATAGTCCCACTCGCATCCGTAATCTTTGTTGCTGTAAAGCACTCCGATCTTGCCGTTGATCTCGATGGCTTTCAGGTAATCATGGACGATGTCGTCGCCCCACCCGTTCAGTTCTTGCGACGTGGTGGGCGGCCCGTCGAAGGAGAAAAACATCGAGTACAGCGTATGGTCGTTGGGGATCTTCCTGAGGGCGTTGGCCCCGAAGATCCGGTCCATTTGCGATTCAAACGACTTTGCAAACAGCCCGTCGATGTCATGGTTACAATCGTCGACGAAGACGAAGCCGCCGTTGCGCACGTATTTTTCAAAGTTCTCCCTTTCCTGTTTTGTGAACTCCACCAGTTTATGACCGCTCAGGTAGCAGAATGGGCACCGGAAAATTTCGCTGCCAGATAGCGATGCGATGTTTTCCTGCGTATCAACCTTCAGGGTGGTATACTCGACCAGGGAGTTCAGTAAATTCGACGGCATGCGCTGGTCGACGTCCCAGTCCCCGGATTCGTACTGGAGCCTTGTAAAGAAAAACCGGTTATCGGCTGACATCGTGCAATTTCCGAGTTCTTCGTAATATGTTTCAACGAAAGTTATTCGAGCGGGCCCGATTTCGTTTGTGGTTTAATCAAAAAATCCCCGGTGATGTGCGGGGATTTTTCGGATGTGATCTCTTACGATGCATTATACCGCATCTGAAAGACTTGTAAATGTAAAGTCGCGGATTTTCATATAGGGGATCAGGTCGCCGTCGACCCTGACCTGCTTACCGAGTGTTTCCAGGTTGTTGAGCATGATCACCGGGCTTTCGTTAAAGCGGAAATTTTTGATCGGATGCTTGATTTTTCCGTTCTCGATGTAGAAGGTGCCGTCGCGGGTAAGACCTGTGTACAGCAGCGTCTGTGGATCCACACTCCGGATATACCAGAAGCGGGTGACGAGAATACCTTTTTTGGTGTCTTTGATCATGTCTTCGAGGGAAGCGGACCCTCCGTCCATGATGATGTTGCCCGGGAATGGAACGGGGGGAACATTTTTCTGCGAAGCCCAGTATCGGTCATAGAACATGTTCTTCACAACGCCACCTCCGATAATGTCCATCTTCTTGCGCGCCTGGCCGTCGCCGGTCCAGGGTGAGGCCGGGACCTCAGGATGGAAAGGGTCGGTATAGATGTTGACGCGTTCGTCGACGATTTTCTCACCGAGCTTGGTGCCGCCGCCCTTTTTTGAAAGAAAGCTTCTGCCTTCATCCGCCTGTCGGGCAGCCATGTTAAAGAACATGTTGCCAAGCAGTTCGGACACGGCCGCAGGTTCAAGGATGACGGTGTATTTGCCCGGCTCGATGGCTTTGGCATCTTTCGAGTTGATGGCCTTGTCGATGGCTACGCGTGAGGCTTCGGCAGTATCGAGCTTGGTCACATCATGAAAATCACGGGTCACCCAGCCGGATCCCGTGCCGTCGTTGGTTCGCATAGTGACTGTAAAGTTCACCCCCGTTGCCTGGTTATAGGCGAACAGGCCTTTGTTGTTCATCATGGCTGCGAAGTTCTGGCCATCTTCCAGGAAGCCTGCCGCCGTAACGTCTTTCGCAGCGGCGGGGTTGATGCTGTTGGCCGCTGCTTGTGCCCGGTACTCCGGTGTTATTTTCGCCGTCGCGGGCGCGAAGGTTTTGGACTCGCCATACGTTTGTTGTTCGAGTGGCTCCATGAACTCCGGGTTTTCCGGGGAAAGGCGAGCAAGTTCTTCGGCGCGACGGACGACTTTTTCGAGGGATGCATCGTCGAACTCGTTGATCGTGGCAGTGCCCGCTTTTTTGCCGAAGTTTGATTGCACCGCCAGGGTGACGTTGCTGTCTTCTCCAGAGGTTGAGACGGTATTTCTGGCATAGCGGATGTTTCCTCCGTTCGAGCCGTTGAGGTTGGCAACGCAGCCGTCGGCTTTGGAAAAAGCAATCACTTTTTCGAGTATTCGCCGCGCTTCCTCTTTTGAAAATATAGCCATAGAATAGTTTGTTACAGTTAATGTTTATATAGTTCGGGCAGTATTAATTACGTTCACGCCATTGAATCGAGCCGTAGCCGAGCCGTGAGACACGGCGCTCGATTGCGAAGGTTGGCCCTTGCCATCGAAGAACGAGCCATTCAGGCGGTAGTCGCTTTCGTCGCAGATCTGCACACACGAATTCCAGAATTCCTGTGTGTTCGACTGGTAAGCAACGTCCTTCACCATTCCGGCAATCTTGCCATTCCTGATCTCGAAGAACAGCACTCCTCCAAACTGGAAATTGTAGCGCTGCTGATCAATCGAGTAGGACCCGTCTTTGACAATGTAAATGCCTTTGTCAACATTGGCGATCATCGCAGCGGGCGTCAGCGGCTCTTTGCCTGCGGCAAGTGAGACGTTTGGCATGCGTTGGAACTGGACGCTGGACCAGTCGTCGGCGTAGCAACAACCGTGTGATTCTTTTTCGCCCAGGATATGTGCCTGGTCACGGATAGCCTGGTAGTTGACAAGCACGCCTTCTTTCACCAGATCCCACCGCTTGGTCTTTACACCCTCATCGTCGAATCCAACGGCGCCCAGAGAACCCACTTGCGTCTTGTCGGCAAACAAGGTGACCTGTTTGCTGCCGTAGTTAAAGCTCTTGCTCTTCCATTTGTCGAGCGTTGCAAAACTGGTTCCGGCAAAGTTGGCCTCATAGCCAAGCACGCGGTCAAGCTCTAACGGGTGACCTACCGATTCATGGATGGTGAGCCAGAGATGCGAAGGCTCCAGCACCAGGTCGTATTTGCCCGGCTCGACCGACCGGGAGGCGATAATCTGCTTCGCCTGCTCGGCAGCCATACCCGCGTCTTCCACCACATCGTAGGAATTGTTGTACAGAATCACATCGCCCGGGGCCTGGATCTTATCCTTGGGATTGCCGTCGAGGTACTCGTAGCCCATTCCCACGGGGGCGCTGAAGGAGTCGCGTTCCTTGAATTGGCCGGAAGTTTTGTCGACCACAGTGACCGTGAAAAAAGGCCACGTGCGATGGATGTCCTGGTCGATATACGATCCTTCCGTGGATGCGAAATATTTTTGTTCATTGACTAGGAAAAGGATATTGCTGATATAATTGGCGCCCTTTTCCATCGCACGCGCGTTGGCTTTGAGCAGCAGGTCGGCTTTGTCCTGGATTGGAACTTCGAATGCATTTTTTACAATCGGGGTTTTGTAGACCTGATCGCCATAGCCCTGAACCGGAACGAGTTTGACAGGCTCCTTTTGAACCTTCGCGTTGGCTTTTGCGATGGCCACGGCCTTTTTCGCTGCCTTGACGATTCCATCGGCAGTGACATCGTTCGTGGATGCGAATCCCCACGTGCCATCGGCGATGACCCGGATGCCGGTGCCGAACGACTCTGTGTTCACCACGTTCTGAACCTTATCCTCACGGGTGATGATGAACTGATTCAGGTACCGTCCAATGCGGATGTCCGCGTAGGAGGCACCACTCGAGCGTGCGGCATTGAGTGCAACGTTAGCGAGTTCCTTTTTCTTTGCAACATCCAGAACCGGCTCCAGCAGGCGAGCGGGGTCAACATTTCGGGCAAAGGGGGATACAGGGAGCAACATCGCCCCGGCGCCCATTCCTGCCATTTGTATAAAGTCCCTTCGTTTCATAGTCCCGCGGGTGTGTTTAGATGGTTCTACCGGTATTGATCACGTTGATGCCATTGAACCTCGCTGTGCTGCTGCCATGTGATACGGCGCTGACCTGCGAGGGCTGGCCTTTCCCGTCAAAGAACGATCCGAATAGCCTGTAATCGCTTTCATCACAGATCTTTGCGCAGCTGTTCCAGAATTCCTGCGTATTCGACTGATAGGCAACATCGTTCAGCATGCCGGCGATCTGGCCGTTTTTGATTTCATAGAATACAGTTCCGCCGAACTGGAAGTTGTACCGTTGCTGGTCGATGGAATAGGATCCGCGGCCGGCAATGTAAATTCCTTTTTCGACGTCCTTGATCATCTGATCGATGCCGTATTTCTCCTGTCCAGGCGCGAGCGACACGTTGGGCATGCGCTGGAACTGGACATCACTCCAGCTTTGCGCATAGCAACACCCATGCGACTCTTTTTGTCCCAGGATGTGTACCTGGTCTCGTATAGCCTGATAGTTGACAAGGACGCCGTCTTTGATAAGGTCCCATCGCTTGCAGGCAACGCCCTCGTCGTCGTAGCCTACCGCGCCCAGTGACAAAGCCTGGGTCTTGTCCGCGAAGATATTGACGATCTTGCTTCCATAGTTGAAGTTGCCCGCCTTCCACTTATCGAGCGTCGCGAAGCTTGTGCCGGCGTAATTGGCCTCGTACCCCAGGACGCGATCAAGTTCCAACGGATGGCCTACCGACTCGTGAATTGTCAGACCCAGGTGATTCGGCTCGAGTACCAGGTCGTACTTGCCTGGCTCTACCGATTTTGCAGTCAGCATTTCCTTGGCCTGCGCGGCGCCGAGCTTTGCATCCTCGATCATGTCGTAGCTGTTCTTGTACAGGATTATCCCGGCGGGTCCGGTGATCTTGTCTTCGTTTTTTGGGATCATGTACTCATACCCCATACCCATCGGGGCGCTCAACGCTTGCCGTGCTTTGAATTTGCCTTCAGCCTTATTCACCGCCGTGACGTTGAATGTGGGCCAGATCCTGTGGATATCCTGATCGATGTAAGAACCCTCGCTCGATGCGAAATATTTCTGTTCGTTGACCATAAAGAGGTTCGAGTTGGCGAATGTGGCCCCGTTTGCCATAGCTGCTGCGTTGGCGGCCAGTAACAGGTCCACTTTTTCCGACACCGGGACTTCGAACGCATTCTTTGCAATGGGTGTTTTCCAGCTGATTTCCCCATGCCCTTTTTCAGGCGCCAGCTTCACGGGATCTTTCTGGAATTTGGAGTTTGCCTTTGCGATCGCAACCGCTCTTTCGGCAGCTTTTCTTATTCCTTCCGGCGTAACTTCATTCGTGGCAGCGAACCCCCACGTGCCGTTGGCAATCACGCGCACGCCCAGACCAAACGATTCGGTGTTCACAATATTCTGAACTTTGTTCTCCCGAGTGCTCAGAAATTGATTGAGATACCGGCCAATCCGGACATCCGTATATGTGGCCCCTAACGATCTGGCTGCGTTTAATGCAACATCGGCGAGCTGTTTCTTCTGCTGTGGATCCATCGGTGATTCCAGGAAGACTTCAGCCGGCACGCTTTTGCTGAAAGCAGGTAATGGCAGGACCATTCCTCCAATCGCCAATCCTGACAGGGAAACAAAATCTCTTCTCTTCAAAGTAGTAAGATTTTAGGTTAATGTAATTGCCGGTTTTTTTGCGGCGTTATGATTCCAAGATATTTAAAAAGAAAAAATGGTAGTCAAAAATGGTGTGTTTTTGCCATTTCTTTATATGAGTGGTAACGCGTGTTCCAGCCAGGGATCGCAAGTGGAATAGAATGACCATTTTCGTTCACTTCAAGACATGCAACCTAATCAAAGATATTGTCCGATGTTCACGCAAACAGCCGGGCAATGGAGGGTGCTCCATCGCGGCGCTGGAAAAAAAGAATGGTCAAGTGTCGGTCGTGATGATGTCAGCGCAGCGAACGGCTACTTCTTTTTTGGGGTAATGGCATTGAAGGAGGCCGTAACCATAACAGCACTCCCGAGGCCAAAAGAAAGAGCAAGGCGAAAGTGCAGACGCAATCAAGAATTGCCCCCGCACCCACACAGTTGGTCACTGACTGGTTTTCGCACATTCGGTAACCGGTTTTGATCCGCACGCGGCACCTTTTTTGAATCCAGCCGGGGATGTCGATGGTTTTTCAAATCTTTCGAACGCGTTTTCACTCCATTCTTTTTTTACCAGCTCAAAATCGTTCCGAAATTTTTCGCTTTGAAACAGCTTGTTCACGAACTGCCGCGCGAGTACACGGGACGCTTCCGAGTCGGACGGGTAGTGGACACCGATGATCTCGCGCGAATGAGCCATATCATAAGCATCCTTCAGAAAGACATCGGTAAACTCCGGCGCCAGCTCCTGGTAGATGTAAGCATTGATGAAGGAATTGGCAGCATGTCCGCTGGGATACGCTGGCCAATCTGTTTGTTCAAGGTTCGCAAGCGCTGGCTCAAGCACATACGGGCGGACCCTCAGGTATTTGTACTTCAGCGACCAGATAAAGAAGCTTGCATCCCGCCACACCCTTGCCATTAAGTCTGCCGTCAAAGGAAGGTTCTGCGGGTTAAACCATGTGCCGATCGTGCGACCAACGTGGAAAAGATTATTCCGGTAAAAGTTGTAGGTTGAATCTTCCGGTTTTGTACGCAGGTTATAAAAAACGCCCGCCATGTACATGCTCGATTCAACATCCAGTTGTGTTCGTTGCTGCTGCAGTGTCAACAGATAGTTCAGCTCCGCGCGCGTTTGCCTGGAACTGTTCGCCGGTGGATCGGGAATTTCGAATTCTTCGGCATTGACGCCTTCGAGGTAATATGGTTTTATACTCAGTCGTCTTTCCGCAACGGCGGCGTCATAAGGAAAACTTTGTTTGTCCAGGTCATTGGCATTTAAAGGTTCTGCGCTGAATTTCTGGAGGTCCAGGTAGTAACCTCTGGGGGGGGTCAGCGGAGTTTCTGATTTCTTTTTTTGACCGTACGAAAAAGCGGTGATGGCCAGCAAGAAGAATGTTGAAAAAGATAGTTTTGTCATAAGAACGATTTTTTGTCATCCTGATGACGGTGAAATCTTTAAAATGATGCAGTCAACAACCAGGTTTGCAGCAGCAGTCGAAACGATTTTCGCAGACGATCACATTGCCGTAGACGTCCGTCTTGATGAGATAAAGCTCGTCGATCTTCGCCTTTAGCATTTTTCTGGCTCGCTGAACCCGCGAACGGGCCCCCGGATATGAGATTTTCAGCCTGTTGGCAACTTCATACTGCGACAGGTTGTCAATTTCAGTGAGCTCCAGCGGTATTCGGTATTTATCCGGGAGCGTGAGCATCATTGCCTTCAGGCAGTAGGCCACGCAATCGTTGAATTCGTGCACACCGCTGTCCCAGTCGATGTCGACGGGCTGGACGCTGCGGGAGGATTTTCTGAAATGGTCAGAGACGGCGTTGCGGGCGATTTGAAAAATCCATGCTGAAATCTTGTCTTCATCACGTAGCTGTGCCGATTTTGAATGGACTTTGATGAAGACATCCTGGACAATATCCTCCGCAGTGGATTTGTTCCCGACTCTTTTTTGCACAAATCGGATAAGCTCGTGGTAAAGACCCTTTGATATACCCGGCGCCGTCGTTTGCATAGGGAATAATTACTGACCGACAATTTGACCCTTCTTATGCTATGACGTTGCTTTCCGTAAAATGATGCAATTCCTGCCCGATTTATCGAAAAAACGGTGAGATACGCCAAGAACCTTGATCGCCTGGTCTTGCCAAATCACGTCACCGGCAGATTTCTATTAACTTTGTGGAAACCCCTAATATGATCGACATTTTTTTAAGAGCCAAGCACTGGCACCTGTTCCTCATCAAAGTAATTCTTCCCCTTGTTCTTCAGTTTGCCGCGCTGATCGCGGTTTTTATGCGATTGTGGATTAACAGGGAAGGGGATCCGATGATCGCAATCGGATATCTGAAGATGGTTCCGGTTTTAGCGTTATTTTTTTCAGCAATATCATTCGGATGGTATTGGTCGATTGCTATCGGCTTGCAAGACCGGTTACCTCCAACTGTAAAAATGAACGTGAGAAAGTTCAAGGTATTTTTTTTCATACCGGTAGTTTATATGATTGTCATTTTCAGTGCAATTTCGATAGCGTTCGACACCTTCTTTCCGCTAACACCGGAAGGTATTGGATGGGTGCTTATTGTTTTTGCGTTTATCTTTCCAGTTCATCTCTTCTGTGTGTTTTGCATATTTTACTGTCTTTACTTTGTGGCAAAGACAGTCAAAACCGCCGAGCTTCAGAGGGAGGTCGGTTTTTCAGAATTTTCCACCGAATTTTTTCTGATATGGCTTTTTCCGGTAGGGGTGTGGTTCGTTCAACCCCGGATCAATCGAATGGCAAATGGGTAATTGGTATTCATCGCCTGGGATGAAGGTCTCGACAATCGCAGGATGACAGTCGCCAACTTGCGGGTGGACATTGCGTTGCGGCGCAGTGTAGCGGCGTACACTGTGTTTTTTTTATCCGACTTCTACAAGCCGGAAATCATTTGCACGATCATGCAAACGATCGACAAAAGGATAAACAATCCTAACGAGATCAGTTTGTTTTTCATATGTTCCATCGCCTTCAATTTTTATGGTGATATGGAGAACACTAATGCCATGGGAGTAAATACAACAAATATGCCATGCCAAAAACAGCCGATTAAGCCACTGAAAACGGGCTGTGGCTTGCTGTATGCGGGTCCTCGTGTGCAAATGGTCAGGTTAGTCTCATTTTGGTACCACGTTATTATGGTATGGCAAAAACAGACTCCAGAATCACGATTTGCGTTTAGGCGACCTGATATTGACTATGGCGCTTGCAACAACGGCCAGTCCAAAACAAACGGCGGTGAGGGTGTCAACGAGCGTAGGGGAGACCCGGACTTTGAAAACCATTTCAACAAGAAAATGGATGTATGATGAATAGGGAGTTTCATACCCAAGCTTATCTCGGACAGCCCAGTGCCAGTCTGTAAGAAAACAGTAGCCAAGCCCGTAAAACAAACCGAGAACAAGCCACGAAAAGGCCGTCAAGCCAAGGGTGATAAGGTTCCACCTGCGCAGCGGCCTGAACAGCCAGCCAAAAAGATTGAAAAAAATCAGGGCGACATGAAAAACGAAAAAGGAGATGTCGGCAATCCTGTATAAAGTATCCTCGCTCACACAATGGTTATTGGACAAATGAAATTACGAAAACATCGGGTGACACCGCCATGTTTCGTTTCAAAACACGTTGTCTCATCGCATTTGCAAAACGGTTATATTAGATGAATTCCTGATCATACGTTTTATGCTGTTTCATCAGATGGTTGTCCTTTCGGGCGGTATCGCATTTATCGTTTGGGCTACCGCATATAAGAAAATCAATGCATTCTTCGCTCTGCTGCTCGCGGCGCTGGGAGTGGGGGTGTTGAGCGGTATTCCGCTATCAGATATCACCGGAATTCTGAGAGCAACATTCGGCCACACGATGGAAAAGATCGGGTTGCTCATTTTGTTGGGCACGGCTCTGGGGGTAATTCTCGAGAAGACGGGCGCCACGATCGCGATGGCCAACGCGATCCTGCGTATGGTGCGGGAGAATAATGCGCCGGCTGCGATCTCAATGACGGGTTTTCTCATCGGCTTACCGATTTTTTGTGATAGCGGTTTCATCATCCTCAATGGCTTGAATCACTCGTTGGTCGCCAGGTCACGGTTCGGAATGCCTGTCATGGCCGGGGCCCTTGCCACCGCCCTTTATTCCGTGCATTGCCTGGTGCCGCCACATCCAGGAATCAGTGCCGCGACCGGTTCAATTGGGGGTGATCTAGGCCTTGTGATGCTGCTGGGGATTGCTTATGCTGTACCTGCGGCGATCGTAGGCTACCTGTGGTCGGTACGGCGGGGCAGCCGTATCACCGAAGGTTACGTTAAGCTTGAAGTAGTAGACGTTGAGGTGAAGCGCCTTCCGAAAATACTCCCCTCGTTTTTACCGGTTATTCTGCCTATCCTGTTGATTGCATTGAAGTCTCTGCTTGCCTTGCCGGTACTCCAGGCCGAGGTCGGTGCAAATACCATATTGCGCGCGGTTGAATTTCTCGGGGACCCGGTGATCGCCCTGGGTGTGGGGATTATGGTGTCTATGCCGCTCGTCCAGCTACGACACCGTCCGGAATTGTCAGCCTGGTTAACCGAAGGGGTCGAAAAAGCGGGGGTCATTCTCGCCATTATTGCTGCGGGCGGAATGTTTGGTGGAATGCTTCAGGCCACCGAATCCGACAAACGCCTCGGTGAACTGCTGGGCACAAGCTCGTTGGGATTATTTTTTCCTTTCCTGATCACAGCCGTGCTGAAAACCGCGCAAGGATCCTCGACGGTTGCCATCATTACGGCGTCTTCGCTGGTAACACCTCTGATGCAATCGCTCGGCTTGACGTCTTCGTTGGACATCACCCTTACGATCCTGAGCATGGGCGCGGGTAGCATGATGGTCAGCCACGCCAACGATGCGTACTTTTGGGTGATCAGCCGTTTTTCAAACATGGAGACGTCCCCGACGATGAAAGTGTATAGTGTCGCAACTGTCTGGATGGCACTTACCACGCAATTTCTTATCTGGATTACCTGGCTTCTCGCTTCCTAGCCGGGATTTTCTGTCAGCTTTTTCAAACCGTCAATCCGGCGAGTAGTTGAAATTATTGCACCAATAATTGTATAAAATACACTTAAATATTATTTTTGGAACGAGATCAATCCGCAGAGCAATGACCTATTCAAAAAAACGCCTGAAGATGAGCGACCGGGAAACGCTGATCCAGATAGTCGAAGAGCTTCAACATAAGCTCAAAGTCAGAAACCTCGAGCTCAGGCGCGCGCGCACTCGTCTGAGAGCAACAAAGGGGAGGATGTCAAAAATGCAAGACACCGTCCAATTTCAGCGGCAGCGCATTCTTCAATTGTACGCCTAGGATCGCCCACCCGGATGACTTTGGGCATAGAAGTATTCAGTCCGCGACGAATTGATTTATTAACATAAGGATTCCACCCGCCGTGGAAACCAACATCCCGTCGTTGCTTTGCAACGTTTCAGGTATACTGCGACCCTCGACGTTTACCGTATCCTGGGGTGTCGTGTTCCGCCAAACAGCACCTTGTGACTTTATTCGAATATTGCCGTAATTGGCTGACTGCTTATTTAATCACGTATGCCAATATTGAAAGCGAGCGCTCAAGCGACTCCTGTTAAACCCGGCGTCACCCGGAGGCTCATCCATGGAAATGACCTCATGACGGTCGTCATCGAATTCACCAATGGCCCATGGTCGGAGCCGGAGCCAACGCACAGCCATCCGCATGAACAGACGACCTATGTTGCGGAGGGAGAGATCGTTTTCTTTTGTGAAGGAGAACCGGAGCAACATCTGAGTTCCGGTGACACCTTCTTTGTGCCATCCAACAGGGAGCACACGATCCGCCTGCTCACGAGGTATGTCAGGCTTGTCGATAGTTTCAATCCATTAAGGGCGGAGTTCCTCTGATTCTTAAACCGATTCTGGAATGAAAATGATCATTGCACTGTGTGCGAGTTGGCTGGTTTCATTGGCTTGGTGTACCGGACTGAGGGCGCAGGCTGATACAGCCTGGCTGTGCCAACGGGACTACTTTACAGAAGTACAGGCGAAGCGGTTGCTCGATACGCTCGCGCAACGTTATGCAACCGCGGGCGCCTGGGAAAAGCGCGCAGCCGAGGTAAAGGCGATGCTCAGAGCCGGGATGGGGCTGCCCAAGGCTCGGATAACTACGCCGTTGAACCCAATAATTCGCAGGAGAATCACCGGGGAAGGCTATACCGTCGAGAACGTTGCTTTTGAAAGCATGCCAGGCTTCTTTGTCACCGGGAATTTGTACCGCCCCGAGCACCTCGGCGCATCCAGGCCAGCCGTCCTGGCACCACACGGACATGGAAAAGATCCCCGATTTGGTCCTGATCACCAGATCCTGTGCGCAACACTGGCCCGTATGGGGGCCGTTGTTCTTGCCTATGACATGGTCGGATACGGCGAATCGGACCAGTGCGAACATCAACATCCGCGGGCGATGACGCTGCAATCCATCAACAGCATGCGCGCTGTCGACTTGCTGCTATCGTTACCTGAAGTTGACCCGAAACGATTGGCTGTGACGGGAGCTTCGGGAGGAGGGACGCAGGCTTTTTTCCTCACGGCGCTGGACGACCGAATCGCTGTTTCGGTTCCCGTTGTTATGGTATCGGCGCATTTTTTTGGCGGCTGTGTCTGCGAAAGCGGTATGGCTGTTCATCGTGGCCCCGGTTTTCAGACTTGTAACGCGGAGATTGCCGCGCTCGCCGCGCCACGCCCGATGCTGCTGATCTCCGATGGCAAGGACTGGACCCGCAACACACCTCTCGTTGAGTATCCTTTTATTCGCGGAATTTATGAACTTTTCGGCGCAGAGGCTGTCGCCGAAAATGTTCACCTGCCGCATGAAGGACATGATTACGGCCCATCCAAGAGATCAGGCACCTATTATTTTCTTGCAAAACACTTGGGCCTTGATGTGGCGTCCGTATCGAAAGGTGGTGCAATCGACGAGACAGCCGTGTCGATCTTGCCCTCCGGCGATCTTGAGGTCTTTGACGAAGAATACGTCAGGCCACCGCATGCCATCAATGGAAATGTGATGGTAACAGAATTGCTGGAAAGTATCAGCGGGCGATCTAAATGAAGTCTGGTGCGGGATGACGGTGTTATTTCATGACAATCAGCCGCTCCTCCGACTCCCGGCATTCTCCTGAGATGATCCGGTACAAAACCACACCGGCCGGCTTTAGTGGTACCAGCGGCAGTTCAAAGGTGTTTTCTGCGGTCGAGTAGATATTCAGGAAGTCGCCAAACAGGTCTGTCACAAGTATGAAGTATTTGCCTTCGTATGGCACAGGATAATTCCATTTCAATTTCATGGTGGGCTCTGCAGTTTCTGTCCTAAACACCCCGTCAAGATCAATCCTGTCCGCGTAGCGTGTGGCATAGCCACCAAATTTCAGCGGTTCGCAGACCAAGGTGTAGGGGAAACTGCATTTGTAAATGTTGTTTGTTTTTAGAACCATATATACGCTATCGTGCCTTCTGTATGCCGTTGTTTTTTGCAGCGCTGCAAACAGTGTATCAACGCGGTGGATCCCCGGCTCTGTGCAAAACAGCGCCTGCCCATTTTCGAGCATCAGCTGGAGACTTCCCTTCTTTGCAACTGTGAATGAGCTCTGCAGCGTCAGCGTATCGCCATTCTTTATTTTTTCTCCGTCTGTGTACGAGCAATTTTTCGGTTTGTAGGCAATAAAGGTCTGCGATTGGACAGCGCTGTGGCTTGCAATTAGCGTCAATAGGAACAGGAGGGGCTT
>DASPNN010000588.1:0-4437 GCA_035626495.1 Chryseosolibacter sp. | reverse complement strand
GATAACACTTCCATTATGAAAACCCAAACCAGCCAATCTTTGATTTATGTTTTGGCCGCGCTTACTTTAATTGGATGCAGTTCCACGAAGTTGCCCAGAACTTTGGGCGAGCGAAATTCCGGCTACAGTTACATCCCCATTGATCCGTTACCGATCTTTATCGAGCGTGGTCGCAGCTGTGGCGAGGCCGGCAAGTTTTCAGATTTGCTGGAATCTCTCCCCGATCAGGCGGTGAGGCTTGCCATCGGTGAGTTTGACGCGTCCGGCTCTTTGACTTTCGGACCTGTCGCGATCGGTGTCGAAGGCCGGTCGTACCAGGTAATTCTTGACTACATCAGCGTTGATGCCAGCCAGCTCCCTGTATTCATTCATGTCGATAAGGTCCGCAGAGCTGAAAATGACGACAGCCTTTCAGTCTACCAGGAACAGGACCTGTATGCGGCCGACACAAAATCCCATCGTAACAGAATCGATTACCGGTATTCGGTCAAACCAGCTCCCAGGTTTAACCCGGAGAACGGAACTGCGAGGGCTTACTTTGATACGCTGAAGAACAGCGACGACCTGGTCGTGTTCCCTGTGTACTTCGGAGTTGGACTCCGGCTGACAGCGACTGTAACTGTCATCAAAGGTAAGGTAACCCTCTCCAGCCTCGGTGCATTGGCCGCGGAGGCGAATGCCGGCAAGCTGACAGGAACGCTTGTGGTTCAAACGCTCGGGATCACCGGGCCGAATGTGTCCGCTGCCTTGCCCTTGCCCAGTGCCATCAACGAGACCACGATTCAAAATGCAATTTTGGCACTGGGATCCATCAAGGCACTTTTGCATGATCAGGGTACGACGATCAGGCCGCGGGTTGTTGGAATTTACAATCCGATAGGGGGAGGGCAGGAAGTTGTCAACGGTGTGATCTCCGTGCTTGCCGAGCAACCGATCACGTGGTTCAGGCCATGTGGTGAGGTCATCGCGCCATGAGTGCTTTTGGCGGATCGACCGGTGCCCGGTAACGCTACCGTTGACACCATCGCGTTTATCACATTCTGTATCGCGGAATACTTTCCGAGTCGATAAAATGTTATTTTTGATTAAACCAAATAAAATACCCCATTATGAGCAATCATGAGTTTATCACCTCGGTCAACCTTAATTTGACAGAGATAGAAAAAACTAACGTGCAGGTCTTTCATTTTGTATATGGTGGTCAGTTGTACGGTACCTTGTTCGGACTTTTTGCAAAATTTCTGAAAATCGGTCCCAATGCATCAGGCGAATACTTGGTAACAGGAATGGATTTGAAACTCCTGAATTATCAGGGTGTGTTGAACCTCGGTTTTACAAAACACGAAGATCTAAAGTATAGCAATGGCAAGTTTGATTTTGATGTAGTCGGCGAAAGCACCTTCGATGCAACTCAGACGCCTGTCATGTTCAATACTCCGCTCGTTGTCGCGAAGAACGAGCCCGTGGAAATCGTCTTCTCACGACGCCTGATGCCCTTGCCGGGTTTTGAATTTGATCCGGATGACCACAACCCTTCCAAGCCTTTGCCGCCGCCCGTGCCAAAGAAAAGTCTTTTTGACTCCGAATTCTACTACCGCAGCGGTGAGGAATGGTATTTTCATGAATTGCGTCCCGGCATGTTCGGCTACAAGGAACCGCAGACCCCCGCATTTCGGACGATGGAGTTCCCCTCGCTGCGCTGCCATCAAAGCAAAGTGAGCCTGTCTGTTTAAAGCAAAGTTAACCGTAGCGGACTAATTCGCTCAGTTCAATCACAAATAAAATCAAACGATAAAACCCCAATATGAGTCATCATGAGTTTCTAACATCTGTCAACCTGAGCATTGCAGATTCTTATTCCCGCGAGAAAAAGGAAAAGGTACCGGTCTATCATTTTGTGTATGGGTCGCAACTCTACGGGACATTGTTCGGAGTATTCGCACGCTTTAACATCAAGCGCGTCACAAAAGGCAAGAGTTCTTTTTATCAAATATCGCGTATGACGTTGCAACTGCTGAATTACCAGGGAGCTCTAAATATCGGATTTGCTAAAAACAATGACGCTTACATGTATGATGCGAAAGAAAAGCAATTTTACTTCTGCGTCATTGGAGGAAGCAAACGCTACACAAAGCCTTTTAAGTTTCCGAAACCCATCAAGCTGATCGAAGGTGAGTCAATTCCGCTCGTCTTCAATCGCCTGTTACTTCCCCTGCCTGGCTTTGGACCGAAAGGACACGACAAGCATGATTCGACTACACCGCTGGATACCCCGGTTCCGGATACTGAATTTTTTGATACCGAATATCATTTCAGAAGCGGTGAGGAGTGGTACAACAGCGTTTTGCGGCCGGGGATGTTGGGCTATCTCAAACCCGATCGGCCACGACGATCCTTGCCGAATACCAAAAGATTGAGTGTCCTTTTTCCTTCTTTGCGATGCCATCAAAGTAATGTGAGGTTGTACGTCTGATGAACCGGTGGTGGATACTGCTGGTGTTGTTGCCGACCGTGGCGTGGTCTCAAAACAAAGATGGCCTGGATGATTTCTGTTTGAATCTGAAGAAACTTGACTTCGACGAAGCGCGGCAAATTGCATTCAGGCATCGCGATAGCCTCATGCGGCTGGAAATGTATCAACTTGCCGATCTCCTTTTTTACGAAGGTCAAAAAGACAAGCGTCATTTCCGCCTGCCAGCCAGCAATACTTCGGAGGAAAAGGATAAACGTATATCCTGCATTCGCGCGCTCAATGCCGGCTACTTTAGCCTGTTTTATGATCAGTTGAAGGGCAATGCGTTCAAAAATTTCCACCACGCTTACCTGTTGGCGAGGGACGCCGGTGAGGACGAAATGCTCAAAACCACCTTGCTGGCATTGCTGAAATATTTTAACCTCGAGATCGCCCAAAACAGCGACTCCTATCAACCATACGTTCAGCAGCTTGAAGGCCTCGCTCAGGATAACTTCGACCACACATGGCTCTCACTTTACAAGATCATTTTTTATTCAAAATCATTGGAAGATCTTTCCGCGCAACAGCTCGACCCTTATTATTTCGAGCTCTTCAAAAAACTCGACATATACCAGGAAGCGATGGATGCACGAAGTCCACTGCTCGCGCATATTAATTATGAGAAGGCGCTAAAAGCTGAAATTGAAAACAATCCGCGCGAAGCCCGGATATATTATTCGAAGACGGCAGATAATTCTGGTGATCTCCCGTTTCTCAGGGACGAAAAGTTCTTCGCCTTTATCAAGCTGATGATGATAGAAACGAGGGACGGGAATTTTCAGACCGCAAAACGCTACCTGAAATTGGCCTCCGCAGCGACAAATCGTGCTGACTCCCTGCGGTCCAATTACTACCTTAACCTGTATACCTCATTTTTCTACAATGCCCAGGGCAAGAACGACAGCGCTTTCACATTGTTAAAACAAGCATACGCTCAGGACTTTCAGCTTGACTTCCGGAGGAACACACTCGAGATCAACAAGCTCACCGTTTTGCTGGAAACGCAGGAAAAAGAAAATCAGAATTTGAAATTGCGGCAAAGCAGGATGTGGCTCGCCTCCGCGCTTAGCGGCGTGGCGCTGCTATTTCTGGCGAGCTATTTCGCCTACACGAATCAACGCTCCAAAAATCGCGTCTATGTAAAAGAGCGCGAGGTTCAGTCCATGAAGCTCGAGAAATTGCTTAAAGACCAGGAGGTGATCGGCATTGACGCGATGATCGCCGGGCAGGAGAAAGAGCGGCAGCGTATTGCCAACGACCTTCATGATAACCTGGGCAGCCTGCTTGCGACTGTAAAACTTCACTTCCATAACTTCCGGACCCGAAAGCAGGCTACGGACTCCACGGACGGAGCGGAGCTGTTGGAAAAAACAGACCAACTCCTCGAGGAAGCCTATCAGAAAGTTCGGGGCATCGCGCACCTGAAAAATGTCGGGGTCAACGCGCAAGAAGGCCTGTTGCCTGCCGTCAAGCGGTTTGCATCAAAGGTGTCGATCATCGACAAGCTTGTCATCGAGGTGGAAGAACATGGGATGGACAAGCGGTTGGAGAATTCACTCGAAATCACGATTTTCAGGATCATCCAGGAACTGATCACCAACATCATCAAGCATGCAAACGCATCCGAGGCGGTGATCCACCTGACGCAATACGACAACTCTATCAACATCATGATCGAAGATAACGGCAAGGGATTTGACATTTCGAAGATCAGGCCCAAGGAGACGATGGGGTTATATTCCATTCAGAAAAGGATCGAAAATCTGGGTGGCCAGGTAACCATCGAGTCGATCCCCCAAAAAGGCACCACCGTAATTATTGACGTTCCACTTGTATGATCAGACTCGTCGTAGCCGAAGACCACAACGCACTCATTGACGGAATCAAACTCCTTCTTGCCAATGAGGATGATATCCAGTTTG
>DASPNN010000587.1:0-2918 GCA_035626495.1 Chryseosolibacter sp. | reverse complement strand
GATGCTGAAGTGGTCCACGCATCCCCATGCGCATGTACGCAGGCTCGCTTCTGAGGGATGCCGGCCGCGACTCCCGTGGGCCATGGGTGTTCCGGCGCTAAAGCAAAACCCGTTGCCGATTCTTCGGATCCTGGAAAATCTGAAACGGGATGACTCAGAGTTTGTAAGGCGCAGTGTTGCAAACAACCTCAACGACATTGCGAAAGATCACCCGGATGTTGTGGTGGATATCTGCTCAAGGTGGCGCGGTTCCCATATCAACACGGACTGGATCCTCAGGCACGGATGCAGAACGCTTCTGAAAAAAGGGAACAAGACCGCACTTCTGATGCATGGATTCAATCCCGATACAAAGGCTGTGGTGAGGTCTCTCAGGATTAACACAAACAAGATCAAGGTCGGGGACGAGCTGCAATTTGATTTTCAGTTTCAGACGCTCGAAAAAAAATCTTCTACGTACCGGCTGGATTATGCGATTGACTACCTGACTTCGAGCGGAAAAACTTCGCGGAAAATATTCAAGATCACCGAAAAAGAAGTCGCTCCCGGAAAAATGGTTACCATCGAAAGACGGCAATCTTTCCGGGACCTGACGACGAGAAAGCATCACCCGGGCAAACACACGCTGACAATACTCGCGAACGGAAAAAAACTTGCCACCACTGAATTTGTCGTGTGCTGATCCTGTTTTATGAGTAACTTCATCAGCGACTATGGCCAGAACGGGTTATGCGGATCTTCCTTTGCATTACGGGCGCGTGCCTCAATGGCTTGCCGAGCGCATGACCACGCTTGGTGGCGCGATCGTCGAAGCCATCATCATCGAGTACGGTAAAGGCGAGGTGCTCAGGCGGCTGAGCGACCCGCTTTGGTTTCAGTCTTTCGGATGCGTGCTTGGAATGGACTGGCATTCTTCCGGCATTACCACGTCGGTGATGGGTGCGCTCAAACGCGCGGTCAATGCGCGAAGTCGCGAATTTGGGCTATACATCTGCGGCGGGCGAGGCAAACACTCACGACAAACTCCCGCGGAACTTCTCGCGATAGCGGAAAAGACCGGGCTGAATGGTTCCGCCCTCGTGCATTCCAGCAGACTTGCTGCAAAGGTAGATAACACAGCGATCCAGGATGGCTTCCAGCTGTACCTCCACAGCTTCATTTTAAGTGACTCAGGCGAATGGACGGTCGTTCAACAAGGCTTGAATGACTCTTCGGGAATGGCGAGGCGTTATCACTGGCACTCTGGGGCATTTCAATCCTATCTCGATTCCCCGCATTCCGGAGTCACGGGCGAAAACCAGGGATTGATACTCAATCTCGCTTCCGCCGATGCGGGTGTCACCCGTGAAAGCATCTTAAAAATTCCGCAGGAAAATCCTGACACGATGATCCGGGAGGTGCGAAAGATCATTATGCCGCGGCACCACGAGGTCCGGTCGGACGATGTCAACCTGAAAAGACTGGGTGCGATCCTTACCCTGGCGCACGAAAGACAAATTTGCCAGTTCGAAGACCTTCTTTTGCTGGAAGGAGTCGGTCCGCGGGCGGTGCAGTCGCTGGCCCTGGTCAGTGAAGTGATCTACGGATCACCGACGCGCTTCAACGACCCCGCGCGTTTTTCTTTTGCGCATGGAGGCAAAGATGGTCACCCGTTTCCGGTTCCGTTAAAGGTTTATGACGAAACCATCCAGGTATTAAGAAATTCTATCGAAAGATCGAAGCTCGGTAACAGCGACAAGTTGCAGGCTGTCAGGCAGCTTTCGACGATTGCCAGCAGAATCGAAAAAGACTTTAGACCCAATCCTTTCCTGGAAGATCACATCCAAAAAGAGCGCGACACTTCACATGAATTTGGGGGAATGACTGTTTTCGGAAAAGCGGTTGCTCCGAAAAAGCAACCCGGCCAACAACTGAAGCTTTTCTGATCATTCAATGATCAGGTGATCGCCTTCTTTCAACGCAATAAATGCTTCAGCATGAATATCGGATTCTGCCAACGCCGTAGTCAGATCGCGCACCGGATCTTCGGCGCCTTCGTCCGCCATTGGGAATGTTCCAAAATGACTGGCGATACTTTTTTGTGAACCGACCTGCTGATGAACCTTCACGGCTTCGTCAGGCGATATATGGACCGGAGCCATAAACCACCTTGGCTCGTAGGCGCCAATGGGAATGAGCGAAACCTTTATCGGCTGACAGCGCGATCCAATGTCGGTGAAAATCGCGGGGTCGTAGCCGGTGTCGCCTGCAAAATAAATATTTCCGGCAGGGGTGCTAATGATGTATCCACACCAAAGAGTCTTGTTGCGATCGAGCATCCCGCGCCCCGAAAAATGTTGTGCGGGAACGGATTGCACCTTCACTTTTTCGTTAATGACAATTTCCTGCCACCAGTCCAGGTCTGTCGATCCGGTTATGGATTCACGGTCAAGAAACTGTTTTACACCCAGTGGTGTAACGATCTTCGGATGATGCCCGGCAAAAATTGTCCGCATCGTGCCGATATCAAGATGATCATAGTGATTGTGCGAAAGCAAGACGAGATGAATTCGAGGTAGATCTTCCAGCCTGATACCTGGTGGTCGCATTCTTTTCGGGCCCACCCATGAAAACGGACTGGCCCGGCGGCTCCAGATGGGATCGGTAAGGATATTGAGTGAGGCAACCTGAATCAGAAATGTGGAGTGATTGACAAAGGTGACCCTGATTCCTTCGCTGACGTGTGTGAGCGGCCGCGGGCCGGGGCTTGCATCACGGTTTTCTTTCCAGGGTGTACGTTTCCGGTTCAACATCCATTTAAGTGCTTGTGTCGCACCGTGCAGTTTGACCGGCCCGGGGTTTGCAAATTCCTTTCCGTTAAAGTAGTCGGATACGGGCCCCTGATACGTCGGCGCTGAGATTGATACACCAAGAATAAC
>DASPNN010000586.1:0-2518 GCA_035626495.1 Chryseosolibacter sp. | reverse complement strand
AAAAAAGTTTCCGCCTTCCGCTCAACCGCGCGTTCCTTCTCCGGAACACGATAATTCAGGGGCGTAAAAAATATCTTGATAAACAGGCGATGCGCGATAAACGGCGCCATCCTTTCCAATCGCGGAAAAACCCATTGGACCACCCCAAGCAATAACGGCGATTTATTTTTTTTCAAACAAGTGTCGGGTTGACAATATTGAAAATGAAATCCTGGGTCTGATGCTCAAATGTTTGGAGGTCAAAAATGCGTTCCGAAAAAGTAACCCGATTTTCATAATCCACGAGAATAACGGTAGAGCAACGCGTGCCGTAGCCGTTTGTTTTTATAAACATAGAAGACAACGCCCGCTCCCTTTCCAGGCCAATGCCGGTGTCTGGCAATTGCTCGTCGGGCGCACGGCCATCGTCATAGAGTAAACGAAAAAGTTTGTCAGGAACGATCTCCTCGCTGGCGAGCAGGGCAGCCAGTTTGTCTTTCCCGCGCCGGACTTTCGGCCATGGAGTCTCCAACAAGTGGTTGCTCAATCCAAAAATTCCGGCCGTCATCTCAGTAACACCTTGAGCGTAATTTGAAAAGTACCACAATTTATCAGGGTCGCCGACGACAAGGTTAAAGCCATTGTAGCGTCGAGCCCGGGCCTGAACGCCTTTAAGGTACGTCATCGGATCATGCGCTCGCGTTAGGTAATCTGACACAAGCGCTCCGCGCGAAGGCGCCGATGGATCAATGTTCGTTGGATCACGGAAATTGGTCACCATCGCGATGGCGCCCGCCCGGTTCATTCCCAGCCAGCTTCCCTGCGCTTCCAGATCACGCCCGCCAAGCACCCCGGGATGGTCAGGCCAAAATCCTGCGGCCGCTGTTCTGCGATTGTAAAATTCATCGCGATTCGCAGCAACGATTAGCTTGTACCGCGGATGTTGTTTTAGCGCAATAAAGATCAGGCACATGACGGCTAATGAATAATCAGTCTGTCACAAAGGAAGTAAAAATACCCTAATCGAACAGCTGCAATTGTTCGGGAAGAAGTGTAAAAGACCGGCGATGGTAAGGCGTAATACCCTGCGCTTTGATGCCTTCACGATGCTCCAGCGTCGCATAACCGACATTGGTCTCCCAGCCATAGCCCGAAAATTGGAGCGCAAGCCGACCCATCAGATTATCGCGATGTGTCTTGGCCAGGATCGAAGCGGCGGCGATCGATAAATATTTCCCGTCACCCTTGATGATGCATTCGTACCGGATATCCTTGTAGGGTTTGAAGCGGTTGCCATCGACAAGGATAATTTCCGGAATCATGGACAATTTATCCAGCGCGAGGTGCATGGCCTTGAACGAAGCGTTCAAGATGTTGATCCGGTCGATCTCTTCATGATCGACCTCGGCAACCGCCCACGCAAGCGCATCGCGCTCAATATCCAGACGCAGCGCCTCGCGCTCTTCGCGGGTGAGTTGTTTTGAATCGTTCAAAAGCTTGTGACGGTATTTTTTCGGGAAGATCACAGCGGCCGCCACGACGGGTCCGGCAAGACAGCCCCGGCCCGCCTCATCGCATCCTGCTTCGACCAATGTTTTTGTAAAAGACGACCGCAACATATCCTCTCGTAGTGGGTGGTGTAAAAATAGTGAAAACCGCGAACGGAAACATTTGCATCCGTTTTGACAGAATCTGTTATCGGCCAATGCGAAATTTATTGTTATTTGTACAGAATTCATTGTCAGCGAAATAAATCAAGAAGGTTAAAGACCAGCATCATGGAAAAAAATAGTGAAATAAAAAATCCATGGACCATTCTTTCATCGGAGCAGAAGTATGATAATCCGTGGATCAGCGTGACGGAGTATCGGGTGATCAACCCGGGCGGCGGACAAGGGATCTACGGCAAAGTGCATTTTAAAAATCTTGCAATCGGGATCGTTGCCCTCGATGAGGACTTGAATACATGGCTCGTAGGACAATACCGATTCACCCTCAATGAATGGTCGTGGGAAATTCCGGAAGGCGGGGGCTCACCGCTTCATCCTCCGCTCGATGCTGCCCGCCGCGAGCTAAAAGAAGAGACAGGACTTACCGCATCGCGCTGGTCTCAGATCCAGAAACTTCACACCTCCAACTCGGTCACTGACGAGACAGGCTTCATATTTATGGCTGAGGGCTTGCAAGAAGGCGAGCGGGAACTCGAAGAAACTGAAGCCGACCTCCGGGTATGGAAGCTTCCGCTCCGGGACGCAATCCAAATGGTAGTGGACGGACGAATTACCGATAGCCTGAGCGTGATGGGACTTCTAATGGCTGGACGGATCAAGGGCATCTGATCTTATGACTACACGCGAACATGTCAGAGAAAATTTCAGGCTTGCCTATCCGGTGATGCTTAGCAACCTCGGTCACGTGCTGATGGGTGTTACGGATAACATTATGGTAGGCCACCTCAATGCGGTGTCCCTGGCTGCCGCCGGGCTCGCATTGGTAGTTTTCAATGTCCTTCTATTGTTTGGCATCGGAGTCTCCTTTG
>DASPNN010000585.1:0-6874 GCA_035626495.1 Chryseosolibacter sp. | reverse complement strand
GACCTGATCAAGGAAAAGGATGAGGTCCGAAAAACACTTGGCTACCTGCCGCAGGAGTTCGGAGTTTATCCCAAAGTGAGCGCAGAAAGCCTGCTGGACCACTTCGCCATACTGAAAGGCATCACCACGCGCGCCGCCCGCAAAGAGGTCGTCGAAGCGCTCCTGAGACAAACCAACCTGTGGGATGTGCGCAAACAAAAACTCGGCGGATACTCCGGCGGGATGCGCCAGCGCTTCGGCGTGGCAGTAGCCCTGCTCGGAAACCCAAAGCTCATGATCGTCGACGAGCCGACTGCCGGACTCGACCCCGCCGAACGTGTACGCTTTCTCAATTTGCTCAGCGAACTCGGTGAAAACAGCGTCGTTCTGCTGTCCACGCATATCGTTGAAGACGTCAGCGAGCTCTGTACACGAATGGCCATTATCAACAAAGGGGAAATCCTGCATGAAGGCGAACCGCTCAAGTCGATGGAAGGACTCTCTGGAAAGATATGGCGCCGGATCGTCGAAAAAAATACGCTCTCCGATGTGGCGCGTGAACATAAGATCATTTCCACCAAGCTCTTCGGCGGACGCACCGTCGTCCATATTTACAGTGAGGAAACGCCCGCCGGTTTCGAAGCCGTGCAGCCCGACCTCGAAGATGTATACTTTAGCGCGATGGCAGGTCATTACCGTCAGCGCGCGGGAGACCAAATCAGATCTGCGAAATGAGGCTCTACGAGGTCTTTCGATTCGAGCTGGCTTACCAGGTCCGACGTCCCTGGCCTTGGCTTTTCATTATTGTGTTGATCGCGCTTACTTTTCTCATGTCACGCGACGGGTCGGTCTCCGATGTGATGTTCTCTGAATTCTTTCTCAACGCTCCGTTCCTCGTCGCCCTGACCACGGTATTCGGCACACTGATCTGGATGGTGATGGCAGCGGCCGTCGCCGGGGATGCGGCTGCGCGCGACGCAACGACGCGCATGTATGCCCTCACTTACACGACGGGTGTCAGCAAGGGCGAATACCTGGGTGGAAAATTTTTAGCGGCGCTCGTCCTCAACGCTGTGATCCTGCTCTCGGTACAAGCAGGCATTCTCCTTGGCGTCTACCTGCCAGGCGTTCATCCGGATCTGATCGGTCCGTTCAGGCCCGCAGCATTTCTTACGGCATACGCTTACATATCGATGCCCAACGCCTTCTTCGCCACCGCGATCCAGTTTTTGCTTGCCTTGAAGAGCGGTCGCGCGATGGCGGCATATTTCGGAAGTTTTCTTTTGATCTTTACTGGTTTCTTCGTTGCCTCGCTGCTGCTTTTCAAACACGGCCTGGGCACATTGCTCGACCCCATCGGCATTCGCTTCGTGGTCGAAGACATCGCACGTTTATGGACACCCCATGAGAAGAACTGGCGTCTGCTGGAATTCGAAGGGATCGTGCTTGAAAACCGCTTGCTGTGGATTGGCATCGGCGTGTTCACCGCAGCACTCACCTACATCACTTTCCGGTTTGCCCACCGCACTTCCCTTAACCCGTGGATGCGCCTGGCGCGATTGCTTCCCTTCTCTGATACCGAAAGTTCTTCTCAAGCACTTGCCCTCCCCGATACCGCAGGTCCGCCAATTAGCGTTCCGCGTGTCCATCGAACTTCCGGCTTCGCCATACACGTGCGGCAAACGCTGGCAATTGCGTCGACTTCCTTCCGGGCGATCGCAGGCAGCTGGGCGGGTCTGGCGATGCTGGCTGGCATCCCACTGCTGACCGTACCGGTGGTACTCGATCAGATGTTTTCTATGGGGACACCGATGGAACCCACTACGTTGCGCGTGATTGGAGAACTGACGGGATCTTTGTCTGATGAGCTGAGTCGTTGGGTGGTCGTGCCGTTTCTGATTGCTTATTTCGCGGGCGAGCTCGTGTGGCGCGAGCGCGACGTCGGAATGGGCGAAATTACGGACGCGATTCCAGGCTCCGAGTGGATTCCTGTTCTTGGAAAATTTTTCGGTCTCGTCCTCACGCTGGTCGTATTCATGACCTTGCTCATGGCGGCTGGCATCGTCGCCCAAACAATCCTGGATTACCGAAACTACGAGATCGGTCTGTACCTGAAGACACTCTTGGGTTTCCAGATTACTGAATATCTCCTCTTCGCCATGCTGGCCTTCGTTGTCCACGTCGTCGTGAATGACAAATATCTCGGGCACATGGTGAGTGTTATTGCGTTCGTATTCATTGCCATGGCCTCCCTGTTTGGAGTCGAGCACAACATGCTTATCTACGCTGGGGGCCCGATATGGTCGTACACCGAAATGCGCGGGTTCGGCCCGACAACCGGCCCATGGTTGTGGTTCAAACTCTACTGGCTTGGGTGGGCGTTGCTGCTTGCCGTGGCTGCGACGTTGATGTGGCCGCGCGGACGTGAGCGCACATTGCGGGTCCGCCTTCAGGTGGCCCGTCGTCGAATCACGCCCGCTACTTTATGGGCAGTCGGAGTGGCCGCTGCCCTTATCCTCACCGTCGGAGGTTTCATATTTTACAACACCAACATCCTGAACGACCATCGCAGCAAGTCGGCCACGAAGCAGCTTTTTGCGGAGTATGAACGGCGCTACAGAAAATATGAGAACATTGTCCAGCCACGACTTGTAGCCACGAAGCTATACATTGAACTGTATCCGGTACGGCGGGAGATCGACATCCGCGGAGTTTACGAACTCGTGAACGCAAGCGCAGAACGTATTGGATCCGTCCATGTTTCCACAGCGGCCGGCAGCATTGAGACACGCTCTGTTACGTTTGACAGAGCCGCGACAGCCGAAGTGAACGACGCAGAGCATGGCTACCGGATATATGCGCTCGAAGAACCCCTGGAGCCGGGAGACACCCTCGAGCTCAAATTCCAGCTTCATGCCGCGCGGCGTGGCTTTGGCAATCGCGGGGTCGACCCTTCGCTCGTTGAAAACGGAAGCTATTTCACCAATGTGGCGTGGTTCCCGATGGTCGGCTATCAGCGGCGTCGCGAGCTGCTCAGTCCATCCGACCGCCGCGCCTACGAACTTGAACCGCGACCGGTGCTCGCTTCGCTGTACGAAGTCGAGGGACGCGAGCCCGCCGCGCGGGGTGGGGGTATTCTTTTCGAGGCAATCATCGGAACCGATCCGGGTGAAGTCGCCGTAGCTCCGGGAGCACTGCAGCGAACATGGAACGTGCCCGCATCTGCCAACGACTCATCGCGGGGGCGCGGCCGGAGCTACTTCCACTACGCCACCGATGCCCCGATCGGCGACGAGTGGGCGTTTTTCTCCGCAGACTATGCCGTACGTAAAAACAATTGGGTTTCATCCGAAAACCGTCGCGTCACCGTTCGAATTTTTCATGATCCGAAACACACCGCGCACGTCGATCATATGATGGGCGGTGTGATTGGCGCCCTTGAGTTTTATAGCAAGCAGTTCGGTCCTTATCCATACGGTCACCTGAATGTTGTCGAACATCCCGGCGCACCCGGAACCGGAATGCACGCCGACGCAAGTATGATCTACTACGGCCAGGGGCTGCCGACATGGAGACAAAAAAATGAACTGCGCCTCGATTTGCCCTACGCGATCATGGGCCACGAAATGGGCCACCAATGGACACTGCCCTACGCGCTGGTCGAAGGATTGCCATTTCTAAGCGAAGGCCTCGCCTGGTACTTTGGCATACAGTTCGTGAGGGACTCGCGCGGTGACGAACAGGCGCGCCGGCTGCTCAGGTTCATGAGGCAACCTCACCCCCATGCGCCGATACGCCGTGGAGAACCACTGTTACGGGCGCTCGACCCGTATCTGGCCTACCGGAGGGGTCCGATGGCGATGTATGCGCTGAGTGAATACATCGGATCGCAACACGTGAATGGCGCGATCCGACGCCTCATCGAAAATCACGACAAGCCCGGCGCTCCACTGGCCACGACACTGCACCTGTATCGCGAACTTCAGGCGATCACACCGGACTCTCTCAACTACCTGCTTCACGATCTCTTCGAGACGAACACCTACTGGAGCCTGAAAACCGACCGGGTATCAGCCATCGCGTTGCCCGACAGCACCTGGCAGGTAACGCTCAACATCACTGCGGCGAAAACGATGTACGATAGCCTGGGCGTTGAAAGCGACGTGGCCGTTGACGAATGGTTACCGATTGGTGTATTCGCGAGTCCCGAACCTGGTCACGATGAGGTGAGCGCACCGATCTATTATCAAAAGCACCGCATCCGGTCAGGGGCCCAGACAATCACGATTACCGTACCGCGCAAACCCATCCGGGCTGGCATCGATCCTTATCACGTGCTGGATTGGGATGAGCCGGGAGATGATGATAATTTGGGGGAGTTTTAGTTTCTAATGTTTCTAATTGCGAATTTCTAATTTCTAATTTTGTAATTACTAATGTCCTGGCCGAACACGAGCTCGTATCCATTGACATCGAGTATGGAAAAGTCCCGCATGAGATATTCCCGGTTGGCTATCGGAGACTTGACTGTTGCCTTATCCTTAACGAATTCCCAAAGCTTGTCCACCTCTTCGGTCGTGATAAACAAACTTCCCGTCAATACCGGCTTTGGAAAAAAAACTTCTTCCCCACCCGTGTTGCAATCTTCGGGGTCCGGCTGCGGCACGATGAACATGATCTCGACTTCCTCCCGAGTTAAGGAGGCAAAATCTGGAAAATTGCTCCGGCTGCGAAAACCCAGGACATTCTCGTAAAACCGAACGGTTTCCGGGAGGTCTTTGGTCCAAAGAATCGGGCTCAGCTTGTGTAGCTTCATTTCAGCTTCAAATTTAAGGATTCAAAATATTTTTTCACCAGGCAAACATCTCTGAGGATTTGATGTCGTCAAAATACGGCTGCAAAAATCCAGGTGTCATGAAGACAAGCACGCGTGAGTTGGGGCAGACGGCATCGTGTAGTCATTATGATCGTCACTTGCCGTTGTTCCGTATTCAAATAAGCAGGAAGAACTCAGATTTCCAGATTCATAACTTTTATCGTAATATTGCGTTATAACGATATGGGAATTACAAAATCGGAACTATTCAAAAAAAGGCAGAACCAGATTGCGACGCTGGCGAAGGCCTTCGATCATCCGGCGCGGGTGGCCATCCTGGAATACCTGCTTACCAACCGCACATGTATCACCAATGATCTGGTCAGTGAATTGCCGCTATCCCAATCGACCATTTCACAACACCTGAAGGAACTCAAACAGATCGGCATCATCAAAGGCGAGGTCGAAGGCCCCAAGCTCAACTATTGTATCGATGAAGAGGTTTGGGAACAAACACGCGACCTGTTCATCAACTTCTTCGCCAAATACGTCCCGAAAGACTGCTGCTGATTTTTTTTAGTCAACCAATCAAGTTCATGAAGTTCTAGTATGCCATCGACCATACCATCACCGCTGCAACTCACCATTGACAACCTTGTCCGCGAATTTGCACAGATCCCGCGAGAACGACGACCGCTGATCGACCAGCTCACGTCATTTATCCGGGACAAGTCAAGGCGGCGGGAATTGGTCCTGCTGAATTTTATCTGCACACACAACTCGCGAAGGAGCCATCTCTCGCAAATCTGGGCACAAACCGCTTCGCAGTACTATGGCATTAAGGACGTCCGCGCGTTTTCCGGCGGAACGGAAGCCACCGCATTCAATCCTCGGGCCGTAAAGGCAATGCGGGATGCGGGTTTTCAGATCACGGTAAAAAAAGACGGACAAAATCCGGAGTATGAAGTTTCCTATGCCGGCGACGCTCCTCCGCTGATCGTATTTTCAAAAAGATACGATCATCCCACCAACCCGAAGAACGATTTCGCCGCGATCATGACATGCTCCCACGCCGATGAAAATTGTCCACTGATCATCGGGGCAGCCAAAAGGATCGCCCTGACATACAATGACCCGAAAGACTTTGACGGAACACCGCTGGAGGCTACAAAATACGCAGAACGGGTTCGTGAGATCGGAAGGGAAATTCTTTACGCTTTCTCTCAGGTTCAATGAAAAAATATTTCGCAGAGCTAATCGGAACGTTCGCCCTTGTTTTCTGCGGCACCGGCGCCATCGTCGTTGACCAGGAAACGTCGGGAGCTGTGTCCCACATCGGTATCGCATTTACATTTGGCCTGATTGTCATGGTGATGATCTATGCCCTGGGACCGATCTCCGGCGCACACCTTAATCCAGCCGTGACGATCGCATTTTGGGTTGCGAAACGGTTTCCGCCAGGCCAGATTCTTCCCTACATCTTTAGCCAGATCGTTGGTGCACTGCTCGCCTCGGGGATTCTGAGGCTGCTATTTGCAAACAATCCATACCTGGGTTCCACCTTGCCCCGGGGTCCCGCATTTCAATCGTTCGTGCTGGAAACAATACTTACATTCTTTTTGATGCTCGTCATCATCCATGTTGCGACCGGCTCCAAGGAACAGGGGATGTTCGCCGGCCTGGCAATTGGCAGCACCGTGCTTTTAGAAGCGATGTTCGCTGGACCGATCTGCGGCGCTTCGATGAACCCGGCGAGGTCGCTCTCACCCGCCGTTGTGTCCGGTCACTTCGAGCATCTTTGGATCTATCTCACCGCCCCTGTCGCCGGTTCTGTGCTTGCAATACTTGTGTGGAAAATACTGAAGACAAAAGACGATCCGAATGAACAAATTTGACGTCATCGTGATCGGGGGCGGCCAAAGCGGGCTGGCAGTCGGCTACTATCTCAGGCGCACGGGCGTTTCGTACGTCATCCTTGACAGTCAGCCCTACGGCGGTGGGGCATGGGTGCACATGTGGAAATCGCTGAAGCTGTTCTCCCCTGCGCAGTGGAGTTCGCTGCCGGGGACTATCATGAAC
>DASPNN010000584.1:0-5101 GCA_035626495.1 Chryseosolibacter sp. | reverse complement strand
AAACACGAATAGCGTGTTGTCGCTAATTCGATGGCGTGTCGACTGTATCAATTATATATCGGCGTGTTACATATTCCGTCCATTTGCGGATTGCCGCAGAAGCAGAAATGCGAGAATTGTTCTGATGGTCAGCTCCCGGTGTAATTTCGAAGTATAATGTCAGACCTTTCGGGGCATGTTTTCCCAGAGCCATTGCGAGCGCCTCTGTGCCAGTTTTAATGTTTGGCGTTTCATTTTCACCACAGCTCATATAAAAAAATCCGGCAAGCGAATCGCGACCAGACAGGAAATTGTCAAGCCTTGAAACGAGGAGATTATTTTCCCTCCAAAATGGCGCGCTGTAGCAAAATCGCGCCTGGAACATTTCTGGTTTGTACATCAGGGAGTATGCAACCAGCAGCCCCGAGCGCGAGAATCCGCTGAGTGCACGATACGAAGATGTGGAGTACTTCCCTTCGACAAACGGGATCAGTTCGGATTCCACGAACCGAAGGAAATTGTCTGCATCGCCCGTCTGACTCTCAGGTTTTTCATGGTCGATCTTCATAAAAGGCGGCACCAATTGAGTTTGCCGGTTGGTACGCGTCATATTGGGAATTCCGATAATGATGGTTGGCGGCGTATAGCCGGCTGTTGTCAGTGTGTGAAACTTATTTGAAATATGAATGTCTTCAGAGCTACCGTCGAGTACGTAAAAGACCGGGTACCTGTTTTTGGGATCGTAGCCATGAGGCAAATGGACAAGTATTTCCCGTTCCTGGTCAAGCACCTGCGAGTAAAATTTTTCGATTTTTACGTTCGGTGGTATCGTCTCATCAGCCAGCAAATCAAGGACAACAACCGTGGTTGCCGAGCCCAAGGCAACAGCGACCCCATAAATGAGCATTCGTTTCATACATTCTTTTTTGGCAAATATGAGGGTGGATTGACGGGCGACGTGGCGCCATTGATGCGTCATTCTTGCGTCAAACGGTTGAAAACAATCAAAACAGGGTTGGGATCTTTGGGAACATCTCTCTTCCGCGATCGAGGTCGCGAGCCGTTTTGATTATGATGCCAACATCAACCAGGACCAGGATATAATAGACCCCGGCGAGCATTGGGACACGGCCGACGACTACGGAGCCTGTCAACCACATTTGTAGTAACTGATAAATGACCAGGATTGCGCAGGTGGCTGCGGTCCAAAGAATCTGCACGCTGATGATCTTTTTCGCGGCCTTCGACGAGGGTAGATGTTGCAAATTCCTGCGCCAGACCAATGCCGGCAGGATGATATTTAAGAACGGTACCATGAGAATGGTCAGACAGCTCATGTTGATAAGCCGCAGTGCGTTCAGTGCTTCGGCGGAGGCCTGGGCCGGGTTTGCGGGGCTGTGGAGATCCGCAACGGCAACGCCTAGGCAATCAGCGATAAGCTTAAGGGTAAACAGTCTGGGCGTGGAGGATCCATTCTCAATACGCTGGATGGTGCGGAGTGAAACCCGTGAGTTTTCGGCAAGCAGCTCTTGTGAGATGCCTTTGCTTTTTCGGAGGTCACTGATTTTTTTGCCCGGTGTCATTGGGTGGCATGCTGCGTTGTGCAATTTACAAAAGTTAGTTTGGATAAATAGTGAGGTATCATTTCAAGGGCTTTCGCAAAAACGACCGACAACCCACCAGTCGGTGTTTCAACATTAATCGCAAAAGATTAAGGCGACAGGTAACCATACCGTTATAAAACAACATTAATTTCAGCAGACAACGTTACCGATGTAAGTTTTAGAACAAAAGCGTGCGCATTTCCGCCGGTCCCAACGCAGTGGGTATTTGCCGTGCTTTTATCCACATTTTCAATCGCCTGTATTTCATGCAATTGCAACCTAATGGCTACTGGTCAATAGTAGTTTTTTACTATCGATGGTTGGTTGGACTGCCGATGACAGGATTTTGGATCAAATCGCATAAATTGTCCTTTTTCCTGGATAAAATATGTGCAGACACGCATTCGACAGTATACCTTCAGACAGATGGGCTTTTATTTTGGCGCAACGGTATGGACATTTGCTTAAACCTCAACAAAAAGCTATGAACAAAGTCGATCTGATGAAGGAACCCTTCGTCGAAATTTACCTGGACAAGTCCAACAATGTTATCGTTGCCAAGTGGATCGGTTTTCTAAAACCGGAGGAAGTCCGTAAAGGCTGCTCCTTTATGACCAAGTATATCAAAGGAAATGTCGTCAAAAGTCACCTGAGCGATCACCGACAGCTGCGTGTTCTCTCAAAAGAAGTGCAGGATTATCTGACGCGTGAATGGTTTCCCGAAGTGGAGAAAATCGGCTTGAAAAAAGTGGGTGCCGTTGTCGCCGAAGATGTATTCGCGATGGCCACCGTCAACAAGGTGAACAAAGAGGCACAGGTGGGCAATCTTCAGATCAATATGTTCAATTCTGAGCACGAGTGCGTCAAGTGGCTGTTGAACTAATCCGCCATGCGTTACACACACTCGGCATTGTTGTCAGTTGGCTGGCACAGTGACCAGGAAAGGATCGCCTCCATCGACCCGCTGGGGTTCGATGATAAGATAAGGCTGTTGCACCTGCTTAACAAAAGCGCCGATACGCACGAGATCATTCAAATGCTGTACAGGCTGCTGCCCGTGCCGGATGCGCTGGACCGGTACGGCTACCAGGAGTCGATCGCTGCAATGCGTGACCTGGGAATCTTCATTGGCATTCTGAAAAAGCACGGTATCGAACCCGTCGAAGTAATCCCCGAGCTCGAATATGTTCTTCTGGTCTTGATGGTGAAAACGGATCTCCCTCCGCGTGATACCCTGCTTCATTACACATTGTGGAACCCGGACGGTCATAGGATGCGAACCTACACGGGTTTGCCCGATGAAAAAAGTCTGGTCGAGAGCGTTAAGATCGCCATGCCATTTTTGTTCGAATCGATCTACATGCTTGAGCACCTCCACGGCGGTTTCCTGAATGGCGCCGGCTTCGAAGACCAATGCCGGATCATACACGAAAAAATGCAACACATGGTGGCCGGCGTGGTTCACGCGAAGCGAAATGTGTCTCCGGGAGTTTTCGCGAACGAGCTTCGTTTTTATTATGATCCTATCAAGGTCGATTACAATAAATCGTATATGGGCCCGGGTGCGGTTGAGATGCCGATGTTTATCTTCGATCACCTCTTGTGGAGCTGCGATACAGAAGACCCGGTATACACGGCATTCAAGGAAGGCTACCTGCCGTACAACCTGCGCTCTATGCGCGAGATATATGTTCGGTTTAAAGGGAAGCAATCGCTTGTGACACGTGTCTTACGCAACCTTGAAGTAAAACCGTCGGGCGAAGCATACCGCAGTGCCTGTGCTGTTCTCGAACTATGCACGGTTTTGAAGAGCTTTCGGATGCCGCACAAGAAGTTGGCGGAATCGGCCTACGCGCACAACGACGCAGAGCACCGGCATCATGGAAGCGGGGGGTATTCGACCGATATCTTGCAGCATATTATTCTGTTGCAGAACGAAAAAATACAGGCTCTCAAAGATGCGGCAGCGCGGGCGAAAATGATGATCGAGACTTCGGAACAGTCATTCGAGTAGGGGAATGCCGATACATCAGACAAGCATTCCATAATCGCGCGCAATGCGCAGCAGCATTTGAACGCTGTTGGCGTTGAATTTCTTCAGCAGATTCTTGCGGTGCGTTTCGACCGTGTAGTAGCTCAAGAAAAGCTTGTCGGCGATCTCGGGACCTTTCATGCCTTCCGATAGCATGTTGAGGATCTCCTTTTCGCGACGGGTGAGAAGCGGACGGTTGCCTTGAGGCTCGCTGGCGTGTCGGAGCTGTGTCAGTATTTTTTCATTCGCCGCCTTGCTGACGAATATTTTTCCATTCAGCACTGTTGCAATTGCTTCGACGAGCTCGTCGCGTTCCATGTTCTTCAGTAAATAGCCGTTACCACCCCGTTGCAGGAAACCGCTGATGATGCCGGCATCGTTTGCCGACGTCAACCCGAGGATCTTTACGCTCGAATTGAGTTTTCGGATCTGCGCACAAAGCTGAAGGCCGTCCATGTCAGGCAGGCTGATATCAAGGAGAATGACGTCGGGCATTTGCTCTCCAAGCAGGAAGCTCAGGGCTTCTTTTGCCGTCTTGCAGGCGCCCGTCACCGCATACCCTGGTACGTCTTTCAGCATCGCTTTGATCCCGTCGTTGATCAACGGATGGTCATCAATGATCAGCAGGCTTGTCATATCCATTAAGTTCGGGTTGCGGGAGTATGCCGATGCGCAGCATCGTGAATTTCGAAATCCATCAACACGGTTGTACCTACGTTTCGCTGTGAGTCGATATTCAGTTTCCCGTTCAGGTAGTCGACCCGGCTCCTGATGTTTCGCAGCCCGGAATGCATTTTTTGGTCTGCGATCGCGGGATCGAATCCCTTGCCATTGTCTTCGACCACCACACTCAATCGATGGCCGTCTCTTGTAAACTGGATGATCGCCTCGGTTGCATCGGCATGCCTGATGATGTTGTTCAATAACTCCTGTATGATCCGGTAAAGGATGATCTCCGTGGAAGGATCGAGGCGCGCATCGAGACCGTAGGCTTCCACCGATACCTTGAGGAGCCGGCCAGAGCTCATATTGTTCGACAGATCTTTAACGGCATTCAATAACCCGAGCTTCATCAAGACCTCAGGCATCATGTTATGGGCAATATTCCGCACTTCGATAGAGGCCTGATCCGCGAGGTTGTACGACTTCTGGAACAATTCGTCTTTTTTGAGGTCAGGCATCTTGTGTTGCAGTGCGCTGAAGTGCATCTTCACGGTCGAAAACAGGCCCCCCAGGCCATCGTGGAGATCTTTGGCGATCCGCACACGTTCTGTCTCCTCACCGTTGAGCATCGATTGCAACGAAATTACCTGCTGTTCCTGTTCCATCTGCTTCAAACGTTCGTCATGAAGCCGCTGACGGTTTCTTAAATTGTTGCGTAACAGAAACAGGATCGTTGCCAACGCAGCCAGCAGCCCGGCAGCAATGGCGATGTAGAGATTTCTTTCGCGGATCGCAAAGTCCTTCTCCTCATCTGATTTCTGAA
>DASPNN010000583.1:0-13385 GCA_035626495.1 Chryseosolibacter sp. | reverse complement strand
AAAAGTGATCCTTACGGAACTCGCTGTCGAACAGCTTGGACTGAAGGACCCGATCGGCCAGGTGATCGAGATTCCAACGGTACGCAACGGTGGCAATATTCGCAACCTGGAAAACCCCCATCAGGCTGAAGTCATCGGCATCGCCGAAAACTTCCACTTCGAATCCTTCCGGCAGAAGATGATGCCGGTGGTCTTTGCATACCCGAACACCCAGATCCAACGGATCGATTATTACACGATGCGCATTCAAACCACCGACTGGCAGGCCACCATCGAAAAACTTAAACAAATCAATAATTCCCTGACCCCCGACGACCCGCTCGAATACACTTTCCTGGACGGGCGGTTTGAAGAATTCTACCAGGCGGATGTGAAACGCGGCCAAGTATTCATTTTTTTCTCCCTGGTTATCGTTTTCATCGCATCGCTTGGGCTGTTTGCTCTCGTCTCTTACTCCATCGAGAGCAGAACCAAAGAAATCGGCATCCGGAAAGTCCTTGGTGCCTCCGTGCAAAATATTGTCAACATGATCTCGAAGGAATTTCTTATCCTGATCGTGATCGCCGGTGTGATTGCCGTTCCGCTGACAATATATCTTATGCGCAGCTGGCTGCAGGACTTCGCGTACCACATTACCATGGGGGCAGACATATTCGTATTGGCCGCCGTTGTTGCCGCATTGATCGCACTGGTAACAATCAGTTTCCGGTCGATCCGCGCAGCGATCATGAACCCTGTAAAATCATTGCGCAGCGAATAAGTGTCTGTATCGCCGCGTCTCCTCAAAAGCCGCCCCATACGGGCGGCTTTTTTCTTTGAAGGAAGACAAAAACTCTATGATGATCTGCCTTTATAATCCCAATGGTCCTTGACAATTGTACCGTCCGGATTTTTCTTCAGCATACGCGTGTATCGCTCGCCTTTGATCGATCCATTCCTCGTGCGCCGGCCGATAAACAGACTTATCGGATTCCCTTCAGCGTCGGTCTTAAAATCAAGATCGTTCCCGCGGTACTTCATGGAAACAAATGCCGACGCTTCATACGTTTTCCGCAGTTTGAACTTCAAATGCTCGCTGAGTGCCATAACCGTCAATCGATAAAAAATATTCCTTCGCGCCGGGCATAAGATTGTTTCATTCACGTGAAAATGTGAAGATTATGAAACACCGCATGTTGTTGTCGCTGGCTTTGATGATTGCCGCTTTCTCTGTCTGTGCACAATCGCCGGCACCGGATCCGGATACTTTGAAAAATCCGGTGAAAACAATTGACCCGGAAGTAAAGCAATTGCCCGCGGACGGTTACAACGCGGAAGAGTCTACGCGGATAATGCGGAGGACTTGCCCGCTGCCGTCCTCACGCACCTCAAAAAACTGGAACCATCAACGTGGGAGAAGTCGGTGGTTTATCACAACCGTAAAGACCAGCAATACCTTGTTGAGATCAGAGCGGATGGCCACGAGAAAACCTATCGCTTCGCCAAGGACGGAAAATTGCATGAACCGGCTAAAGAAGATAAACCCTAAAAGCCGGTACGGTAGCCACCCCGTTAGCGTTGGCATAAAGATTTGTATTGTTGTATAAGGTGTTGATATCGTGAAGGATGCCAACACCTTTAAGTTATGTTTCATTAAACACAAAAAAGTATGTTACGTTGGTCAGTTATCTTTTTTATCATTGCTATTATAGCAGCGATTTTCGGATTTGGAGGGATAGCAGAAGGAGCAGCTGATATCGCCAAGGTACTATTTTTCATTTTCCTGGCACTGTTTGTAATTGCAATCATATTCGGAGCCAGCATTTTCAAAAGATAAGAGGCAACCGCGGGATTCCCTGCGAACGGGGAATCCTTCGGTTTGCACGATCGCAGATCCAATTTTTGGTTAAATAATTTTCTTTCACGCCATGGCCACGCACGGCATTTCAGGAAACGGCAAAATCCCCAAACAGATCCTATACACCGCGGCGGCTGCTGGAGTTTTGATTGCGGGAAATGCAGTCTACAAAGAACTTACAAAATACAATTTGCAGGACAAAGTAGTGCTTGTTACCGGCGGCTCACGCGGACTGGGGCTTGTGTTGTGCCGTCTTCTCGCCAAAAAAGGCGCGAAACTGGCGGTTTGCGCCCGCTCAGTTGACCAAATCGAACGGGGTGTAAAGGAACTTCGCGACCAGGGGGCGCAGATCATCGGCATACCGGCTAACGTTCAGGATGTAACGCAAGCCACGCAGGCTGTAAATGAAACGATTCGTCATTACGGACGGCTCGATGTTCTTATCAACAATGCGGGGACCGTCCAGGTTGGGCCAGTTCAGACTATGACCATGCTTGACTTTGAAGAAGCGATGAAAACCAATTTCTGGGCGGCGCTTTATACAACCTTTGCCGCTTTGCCGCAGTTTAAAAAGCAAAACGAAGGTCGCATTGTAAACATCAGCTCCATCGGTGGAAAAATTGCGGTACCACATCTGCTCCCCTATACGGCAAGCAAATTTGCGCTGACCGGATTTTCCGAGGGATTGCACGCGGAACTTAGCAAGTCAAACATTCATGTCCTGACTGTGATCCCGCACTTGATGCGCACGGGAAGTACTCGAAATATCACCGTCAAAGGCGATCATGAGGCAGAGTATGCATGGTTTAAACTTTCAGACTCATCGTCCCTGATGGCCATGGATGTCGGTTTGTCCGCGCGCAAGATCATCCGCTCGCTCGAATACGGTAAATCGGAAACAATTCTCGGTGTTACTGCCAAGCTTGCTACCATTGCAAACGGCCTGGCACCTGGATGGGTGACGGCGCTGCTAACGCTCGCTAATCGATTTCTTCCGGCCAGCAAACCTGGCGGCCTACGGGCCAAGAAAGGATTTGAAGCCGAATCGCCGAAGTCACAAGGGCCCGTCGCCGCAAAAACCGATCGGGCTTCGGTGGAAAACAACGAGTTGTAATAAAAACAATACGGAGGTGTCTCAGGGCGTATAGAGCATACGTTGAAAGAGCCGCTTGATCATAAACCCGAGCGAGAGGCCAAGGGCGGAAAACACAAGAATAACCAGCGGCAAATTTTTCTGGATAACTTCCGTGGTCACGCCAAACATCTGGCCGACCGTGTATCCAAGCAGCGTGACCGAGCTTGCCCAGATCAAACCGCTGAAGATTGTATAGAACAGATATTGAGACGGTCGCAGGCCGCTCATGCCGATGATAAGCGGAATGATCACGCGGAAGCCATAGAGGAAGCGGTAACTAAGCAAGATCTGGAGCTGGTTCTGGGCGAAGAATGCGGTGACAGGCTCTACACGCGCCTGCAGCGCGGGCCGGCGCTCGAGAAACAGCTTGCCGTTCACCCTGCCAATCAGGTAGTACAGCCAATCGCTTACAAAGCTGCCGGCAAATGCAAAAAGCACCGTGGGCAAACCGCCAAACAGCCCTTTGTGGATCAGTGAGGAGGCCAGGAGAATAGCCGTCTCGCCTTCAAAAAACGTCCCAACGGCGAGCGCCAGGTAGCGATAATTGTCAAGCACTTCCTCCATGCTGGTTCGGTTAAGGTAATCAATCTTCCTTTGGGGGATCTAACTTACACAAATTATCCATACCAAGATGCATGAGGGCGTCTCCGGCATTAATAACCGGGCTATTATTTAATCCAACCACATATCCGGTCTCATTGGCCTTGACCTGTTCCTTGAATTCCCCAAAAGGATCGGTGATCGTGCCGACCCATTCCCCTTTGTGGACCAATTGGCCAGCTTTTACATTCTGCTGAAAAAGACCCGCATGGCGGGCGCGAACCCAGGATGAACTCCAAATCACCCGGTTTTCTTCCAATGGCTCCGGCGCCCAATCGATCATTTTAAGGTGCTTCATCAGGCGCAAGGTGCCGGAGACCCCCTCTTCAATCGCATGAGGATCGAACCGCAGTGACTCGCCACCTTCAAAAACGATGATGTTTTTTCCTTTGCGCGCGGCCTCTTTTCGAAGGGAATTCGGCCGAAAAGGCGAATCGATGGTGAACGGCGCATAGAAAGCATGGGCGAGTTCCACGTTCTCCGGTTCCCGAAGCACGGCCCTTACTTGCGGGTAGTTTGTGCGCATAGCCCCTCCGGTATGGAAGTCGATGCCGACATCGATAAACGGAATGACGTCCTGCATCAGATGGTAGGCAACGCGACTGGCGAGCGACCCGTTCTTGCTGCCCGGGAAAGATCGGTTCACGTCCTTGCCGTCCGGAACATCCCGCGAATAATTCAGGAAGCCGTAGACGTTGATGATGGGCATACAAACCACCGTGCCGCGCTTCACATGGTGCAATCCGCGGTCGATAATACGCCGGACGATCTCCATGCCGTTGATTTCATCACCGTGCATGCCGGCAATCAACGCAAGCACCGGTCCATCTTCCACCGCCCGCGAGACATAGATTGGCGTGTCGATCTGCGTGTGCGACGGCAGGCGTGCAATATTGATATTGATCTCCTTGAATTCGCCGGGACCTATCTCATGCCCGGCAATTGTTAATGGTCTCAAACTTTATCGGTTAACGGACTGGTTCCAACCTGTTAAAGTAACAATTTTCTGAATAAATATTAATGGCGTTGGTCTGGCCGAGGTTGGCGAAGGCCTACCCGATAGAATCATGGAAAGCAAAAAATACGGATTGTGGCGTCGTTCAGGCGTTGATGAGATCTTTCTGGATCTTTTTTTTGCCAGCCTTTTTTTCAATGAATTGATAGATTTTACCCGCGATATCGACTTTGGTCGCCGATTCGATCCCTTCCAGGCCGGGCGATGAATTTACTTCAACGATCAGCGGTCCGCGGTTGGAAGGCAACATGTCAACACCGGCAACACCGAGTCCCATTCGCTTTGCGGCAACGACGGCTGCGTGCTTCTCCTGCCGGTTGAGCTTGACCACTTTGGCAGTCCCGCCCCGGTGCAGGTTGGATCGAAACTCCCCCTCCTTGGCCTGACGGCGCATCGCCCCCACAACTTCGCCATTGACAACAAACGCGCGAATGTCGGCGCCTTTTGATTCTTTGATGAACTCCTGGATGATGATCCTGGCGTGCAACCCGTGGAAAGCCTCGATCACCGATTTTGCGGCTTTTTTATTTTCGGCGAGTACCACCCCCAAACCCTGAGTACCTTCCAGCAATTTCACGATCACTGGCGCGCCACCCACCGCTTCGATCACACCTTCGATGTCACTGGAGTAATCCATGAAGATCGTCTTGGGCAAACCAAGCCCGGCTCGCGATAATATCTGAAGGCTACGCAACTTGTCTCGGGACCGGATCAGGGCCTGTGACTCCACCGCCGTAAACACTTTCATCATTTCGAACTGCCTTACGACGGCCGCGCCGTAAAAAGTTACGGAGGCACCAATGCGCGGTATGATTGCATCGAAATAATCGAGGCGACGGCCCTGATAGAGTACCACGGGATTTTTCTTCTCGATGAACAGGACGCATTTCATGTGGTCAATTATTTCCACACGATGGCCGCGCTTCTCCCCGGCTTCCCTTAACCGCCTGGTAGAATACAGATGAGGATCCCTGGAGAGAATTGCAATGTTCATAACGTGCCGGGTATAAATCTTAGGAATTGGTTTGCCTGACTTTGGTGCGTTTCTTCCGTTTCTCCCGGAATGAAAGGTTCTTTTGTTTTACGTCAATTAAAAAACGGTCTCTTAAAAACTTACGCCCGATCAGAATCGGAAATTTAAGAGATCCGCGATTGCTTAAGGAAAATTCCGCTATTATTTCTTCACCAAAGATCCGTATGCTGGTAATAATCACAAAACGCCGCTCAACTTCGCCGAAAGAGTTTTTGATATCGCGTTCTTCGAAATTGGTAAAAATGAACTTCATCCCCGTAAACTCCGGATGCTCACTGTCCAGCAACACAAATTCAAGTCTGTCATCGACCACCTCAGCACTTTGACAGTGAAGGCAGCAGGTGTAGGCACCGGTATCAATTTTCGCATGAATATCCGTTAATCCGAGATCTGGCAGATCCACACGGTCGTATCTTCCCAGGATTTTCATGACGGAGATTTATAACAATATGCATAAAATAAAAAAGCCCTGCCAGTAACAGGGCTTCTATTTTTTCGCTGTTTTCGCTACTTGATTTTGAATGCGACGGCGGTGTTTTCCCACTTTAAAACCAGCTGATCTTTTTCAGGAGCGATCGTGAAGGTTTCAACGAATTCACCGGTCTTAGCGGGCTTTACTTTCACGCGAAGGACATCCTGCGCCTGGTTGTAGTTATAGTGCCCCCATTGCTTGGTGTCTTTGTTAAAAATGATTGTCCATTCCTTTTCGTCAGGGATCGTAAACAAAGCGTACTTACCGGCTGGCAGGTCCTTGCCCTCAATTTTCACGTCATTGTCGAATGTAATGGTCGTTGCTTCATTGGCTCCGGTCCGCCAAACTTCGCCATAAGGAACAAGACCGCCCATGATTTTCCTGCCGCGGGCAGAGGGCTGACAGTATACGACTTTTACGGGCGAGTTGCCAATGGTGGCCTCGACCTCAGCTTTCGGGCTGAGCGGTTTTTCCTGAGCCCAGGTGGTGCCCGATACTCCGATCACAGCTGCGACCAGGAGGATGATATTGATTTTTCTCATAGACTTTAAATAGGGATTTAGCAATGTAAAAAAGCCCCCGAAATTCGGGGGCATTTTATGATCCATAAAAATTTACCTGTAAACAATTAATAAAACGGAATTTTGTATTGAAAGGTTTTGACATGGCAATTTTATTTATTTCGCCATGTTTTTCCAACAGGTATTGGGAAACCTGAGGGCATGCGCGGCTCATTTGCCAAACGGGTTAAGTGACGAAAGGGCGCGCTTTCCGCCACCCATCTTGTTCATAGTCTTCATCAGTTTGCGCATGTCACTGAACTGTTTCAACAGGTTATTCACCTCCTGAACGGTGCGGCCGCTGCCTTTGGCAATACGGTTTTTCCTGCTTCCGTTGATAAGCTCGGGATTCTCACGTTCCTGCATCGTCATCGATCGTATGATCGCTTCGATGGGTTTGAACGAGTTATCGTCCACGTCGATGTCCTTCATGGCCTTGCCCATCCCAGGTATCATACCGATGAGATCCTTCATGTTACCCATTTTTTTGATCTGTTGCAGCTGGTTGAGAAAGTCATTGAAGTCAAATTGATTCTTCCGGATCTTTTTGCTCAGGCGCTTGGCTTCCTCTTCATCAAAGGTTTGCTGTGCCCGTTCAACCAGGCTGACCACGTCGCCCATGCCAAGGATGCGGCTCGCCATCCTGTCGGGATAAAACCGGTCGAGGGCTTCCATCTTCTCGCCCGTGCTGATGAACTTGATCGGCTTATCAACGACGCGCCGGATCGATAAAGCCGCCCCGCCGCGGGAGTCGCCATCCAGCTTGGTAAGTACGACGCCATTAAAATCCAAACGTTCATTAAAGACCTTCGCCGTGTTCACCGCATCCTGACCCGTCATGGAGTCCACCACGAACAACGTCTCAGACGGCTGAAGCGCCTGCTTCAGACGGGTGATCTCATTCATCATCGCCTCGTCGACTGCCAACCGGCCCGCCGTATCGACGATGACAACGCGGTGGTTATTCGCACGGGCGTGCGCAAGCGCAGCCTGGGCGATTTTGACCGCATCTTTATTTTCAGGCTCTGCGTACACATCTACTCCCACTTGCTGGCCGAGCACCTTAAGCTGGTCGATGGCAGCGGGCCGGTAAATATCGCAAGCAACCAGAAGGACGCTACGCCCTTGTTTTTTCAGGTAGCTGGCGAGTTTTCCGGAAAACGTCGTCTTACCGGATCCTTGCAAACCTGCGATCAGGATAATCGCTGGATTTCCCTGAATGGTGATGTCAACGCTCTCACCGCCCATCAACTCGGTCAGCTCATCGTTGGTGATTTTGATCAGAAGCTGTCCGGGCGATATCGAGGTAAGTACGTTCTGACCAAGCGCTTTTTCGCGAATGTCGTCGGTGACTTCCTTTGCCACCTTGAAATTCACGTCCGCATCGATCAACGCCTTCCGGATCTCCTTAATGGTTGAAGCGACGTTGATTTCCGTGATCTGTCCCTGCCCTTTCAGCGTTTGAAACGCTTTTTCCAGCTTATAACTTAAATTGTCGAACATGGTATCCCCTTTTAAAACAAGCGCCAAAGTTAATGAAAATGTTCTCACCGGAAAGGCACCAAAGCATAGACTTCCCCTTGTTTAAAGCTTGTTTTTTCTTTGGGCAATTCCAGAAACCCGTCCACATCTTTCAGGTTCGCAAAGTCACCGGAACCCCCGCCTGGGTGGGGATAAGCCATCAGCCGGCCACCCTCATTTCGCACCTGCACCTGCAAAAAATATGTGAGTGAGGGCTCGAACGTAAAGTCTTTTGCGAGTATGGCCTGCAACGGCCGATAAGGGTGTCCGAAGCTTTGCATAAGCCAGGGCTTCACGTACCTGTGAAAGCACATGTATGTTGACACGGGATTTCCCGGCAACGCAAAAACGGTCTTCCCTTTTTTTGTCACACCGAACCAGAATGGCTTACCGGGACGTTGGCTGACCTGGTGAAATCGTTTCTCAACGCCGATCTCGGCAAGCACATCGGGTATATAATCGTACTTGCCACGCGATACACCACCCGAAACAATCATGACATCATTGTCGGCAAGGATCGCGGCCAGCGATTCCTTCAGGAATTCCTTGTGATCGGGAAGATGAAACTGTGTGCCCTCCCAGTCCAGCTCGCGCATCGCTGCCTGTATCGCATAGGTGTTGGACCGTCGGATCTGGTGTGGCTCGGGTGTAGACTCGATTTCGATCAGTTCGTCCCCGCTGGCGATGATCGCGGCCTTCGGGAATGATAAAACATCCACGTTCGATTGGCCGATACTTGCCAAAAGCGCAACTTCAGCAGGTGACAGAATGATGCCCGGCGGCAGGAGAACATCGGCCTTTCTGGCATCCTGCCCTTGCTTGTGAATGTTGACACCTCGTTGAATACTTTCGGCGATGATACGTGCCGTGCCGTTATTGATTTGCAGATCTTCGTAACGTACGACGGTGTCCGCACCTTCCGGCAGAACGGCGCCCGTCATCACCTCGAGCGCATGGAGCTCATTCTTCAATTCTTTTTGCGCCTGACCGGCGGCCTGTGTATCTTCTATCGGGAATTCACGCTGTCCGCGGTCCCATTCGTCGAACCTGATGGCGATGCCGTCCATGGCCACCCGGTCGAAGGGGGGGAAATCGCGGTCGGCGCGGATCGGCTCGGCCAATGTCCTGCCAACGGCCTCCGTGATTGGCACCGAAATGGCCACGGGCGTATAAGAATTTTCAAGCACGGTGGCAGTAGCTTCCTCAACAGTTACCATTTTATTTATACTTTTGAAGTTTAACGCTCAACGTCGCAAATGTTTGAGCCCCTAAATTAAAAATGAAAAACGATAAATTTTCGCACCTGGATGAAACGGGGAATCCGGCAATGGTCGATGTTTCCAGCAAGCCGATGACGGTCAGAATTGCCAAGGCGGAAGCGATCGTTATACTGGGCGACCAGATCATGAAGGCAATCGCGAACAATGAGCTTTACACGAAAAAGGGGCCGGTGTTTCAAACCGCGATCATTGCGGGCGTCATGGCGGCCAAAAAAACTGCAGAGCTGATTCCCCTATGCCACCCGGTCGGACTTGAAGACTGCCAGCTCTCTATCAAAGCTCAGACTGACCGGATCACCATTTTAGCTGAAGCGAAAGTCACAGGTAAAACCGGCGTTGAAATGGAAGCCCTGACGGCAGTCTCGGTGGCTGCATTAACTGTGTACGACATGTGCAAGGCTTTGTCGCATGACATTTCTATAGAAGTCATTAAATTGACGGAAAAGAGCGGTGGAAAGAAAGATTTCAAACGCAAACAAGCATGACAAGACTCCGAAAATGGGCGTACGAGCTCCTGGAGCCATCGGTATCCGGATCGCGGGCCGCCCGTTCCATTGAACTCCTGCTCATTGTACTGATCTTCCTCAACATCATCGCGATCATCCTTGAATCGGTCAAAGAAATCAACGATGAGTACAAGGATTTTTTTCACTTCCTAGAAACATTCTCCGTCATCATTTTCACAATCGAGTACCTCGTACGCTTGTGGACCAGCGTTGAGAATCCGAAATTCCAGGGCCAGCGGCTTAAGTACATCGTATCCGGCCTCGCCATCATTGATTTTCTTTCGATCCTCCCCTTTTATCTCGATTTGGTCCTCGGCTACATCGCGTTCGATTTGCTGTTCCTGCGCGTGATCCGGCTATTCCGCTTGTTCAGATTGCTTAAGATCGCGCGCTACCTCAAAGCGCTCAGCATTATGCAGGCGGTTATCAAGGAGCGGAAGGAGCAGATCCTGGTCAGTATCATGTTCATCCTTTTTTTGCTCGTCATCGTTTCGACGATCATGTTCTATGTCGAAAACCCCGCTCAACCAGAGCACTTTTCGAGTATCCCCGCGACCATGTGGTGGGGAATCGCAACGCTGACCACCGTGGGGTACGGGGACATGATTCCGGTGACGCCGTTTGGAAAAGTTCTCGGTGGCATGATCGCCATCCTGGGCATCGGTCTGTTTGCATTGCCCGCGGGTATCTTCTCTTCCGGCTTGACCGAATACATGTACGGCAAGAAAAAGCACGCGACCCCGAAGCGATGCCCGCATTGCGGCGGCGAATTGCATGACTGAAAGCAAGCACGATGTCAACGGCCTGATCCTTGCGGGTGGCGCGAGCAGCAGGATGGGAATGGACAAAAGCCTGCTGGACTATCATGGCCAGCCACAACGCGAGTATTTGTTTTCGCTGCTACAACCGGTATGCCTCAAGGTATTTCTTTCGTGCAGCAATGCGACAGGCGTTCCTCAACACCTGAATCCAATCGTGGATCAATTCGACATCAAAGGTCCGATGAACGGAATCCTGTCCGCATTTTCCAACGACAACAAGCGCGCCTTGCTGACCCTACCGGTGGACATGCCGAATATTGACCGGAACATCATCATGTACTTGCTAAGCGGGCGGGATCCTTCCGCAACCGCGACGTGTTTTTACGATTCAGCCGGGGTAGACCCCGAGCCGCTTGTGGCCATTTGGGAACCGCGTGCCGTAACGATGCTGATGGAGGATATGCAAAAGGGGCGCACCTCGCCGCGAGACTTTCTCAGGCGTAACCGGGTGAAACTCCTGCGCCCACCCACCCCGTTGTTCCATGTCAATGTCAACTCGCCCGAAGACCTACGGAAATATACCAAACCACCCTATTCTTCATAGAAAATCGTGAGCTCGACACGGCGGTTCTTTGCACGGTCGGCTTCGGTACGGTTGTCGTTCAACGGCTCGGTCAGTCCCTTCCCTTCAGCGGCAATTCGCGAGGCTTCAACACCCTTTGATACAAGGTATTTCTTGATCGAATTTGCCCGGTACTTCGACAATTTAAGGTTGAAGGATGCCGACCCGACATTGTCGGTATGACCGGTTAGTCTGATCTTCAGATGCGGATCTTCGGCCAGCGCGGTCATGAGTTCATCGAGGTAAGTGGTCGACGCTTCATCCAGTTCACTGCTGTTGAACTCGAAATTGAAGTGGAGTATCACTTTCTCGATCTCGAATGGTTTGTGTCTGACATCGCCCGCTTTCACTGTGGCAATCACCGAATCGCGCTTGTGATGCAAGGTCTCGACCAGGGTGGGCTTCGGCGGATCTTCCACAGGCTGCGAAGGCGTCGTATTTGCCGGATCCTTCCCGGGTTTCTTCACCTCATTCCGGACTATGGTTTTCTGAGTTTGCGGTTTCACAGGCGTGGCTTTCTTGACCAATTTGTTTTTTACCTGCGGGACTACGCGGCGCCGGAGCTCCAGCCCGATTTCCATCGCACCCAGGTTTGCCGCGTTGCCCTTGTGTACCAGGAAGTCGTAGCTGAATCCGATCGAAAAGGTTTCGTTGTGAAACTGCAGGCCGAAAATTCCCGAACGTCCGGCCACGTATTTTGTGATCACATCGACATGGAAAGGATCCTTACCAGTTGCATTCCTGACGTCGCAGCGGGTGACAATGCCGACGTTCAGCACATTGTTGCCGGCGTTGCGCGTAAACAACACCTCGGGGAAGACCGACAGGTTGTTTTGCCTGAGGGCACGGAATCCCGCAGATGCGACCCATGTGGAAGGCAGTGTTGTCGCTTTGTCGAGCAACCCATTGTCGGGTTTGTTGAAATCAAACCACGACACGCTCCAGTAGCCGAGCCGAATGCCGTCCCTGCCGAGACGCTGCCACGACAATCCAGCACTGAAAGTGACGAAGTCCGATCTCAGGGTGCCAATCGTTTCTCCGTTAAACGCGTCGGGATCAAAACCGCGGTCGGGAACGTATTGAGAGCCGGTGAACAATCCACCCAAATCGATGCGGCGTTGCTGGTAAAGTCCTTTGACCCCCAGGGAAAGTGATTCAAAACGGTCCAGAAAAACATTGACAGCGTATGATAGCGATGCTTCCTGAATGCGGAAGATTCCCCCTGACCGATCGTCCATCATGGTCATGCCGATACCCGCCCACCGTCGCGCGTCATTGCGTCTCAGCAAGGGGTAACTTGCTGAAAACAGGTTGCTGTTGAGTTTGATATCGCCGGCCGTTGCCTGGTTCCTGTACAGGAAGGAAAGCGAGGCATAGTCCGAACTTGCAGGCGCCGTAGGGGCAATGCGTTGGCTGCTAAAATTGTACTGCGTGAATTGAAAATACTGCGCTGCCGCGGGCGGCGACAGCATGACACAAATGAGAATGATATACGGTACTACCTTCGTCATGTATCAGCGAATCAGCACAAGTGAACCCGATGTTTTTCCGTTCAATAAAATTCTCGCTCCCGTAGGACTAATTCCCTCGACCCTCCAGAAGTAGACACCCGCCGGCTGGCTAATGCCGCGGGTTGTGCCATCCCATCCCGAGGAACTTACTTCGTTGGTGCTCGCTGTCGAATACACTTCATTTCCTTCCCGATTGAAGACGGAAAATCGAAAACCACTCGCCTGGGCGAGGCCATAAACTTTCAGGGCGTCATTTTTCCCATCTGCATTGGGGGTAAACAGGTTCGGAACGAACGCCGTCTGCTCGACAACAACCAGGACGTTCCCGGATGCGGTGCATCCGAGTGAATCGGTGATCGTCACCGTGTACTGGGTGGTGGCGGAGGGTGAGGCCACGGGATCAGCTATTGTTGTGCTGCTGAGGCCCGCAGCAGGTGCCCATGTATACGACTCGCCGCCACCGGCCGAGAGCTGGACGCTTTCGCCCCGGACGATCTGGTAGGCCGTACCATCCAGCTCGAGCACTGGCTCA
>DASPNN010000582.1:0-6667 GCA_035626495.1 Chryseosolibacter sp. | reverse complement strand
CTCCTCCGCCAGTTCAGAAACTCCGAAGGCTTCATCCCCAATGTTTTTCTCGATAATTGCGGTAATCCGCGCGATGAAGTCGGTTTCGACAAGAGCAGGGTCGGACATGGTCTGTTCAGCTAATTGGGGTTGCAATGATTTGGCCGCCATAAAAAAATTGTCAGCCGGACTTTACACAATTATGAAGCCTGGCCAGGCGACCGCTTTCGCGGCAATTTATCCCTTTTGGAACCGATTTGCATCATAATTTATATCCATGCATCATAATTTATAGCGTTTGATCGATAGTTAATGGTTTTGTGCGCAAAGGTGATTATTCCAGCCATGGGGTAGAGCCGTTCTTTACAGCATCAGAAACACAAAATTTTTAGTCACAAAATCATGAAAACTAACAAGATCTTTTCCAGTCTGCTTACAATCGCGGTAATCGCGGTGTTATTATTGAATGTTTCATGCGGTAATAAAGAAACCGCGTCAACTGGCGGTTCGCCCAATTCTGCGGTAAAGACACCAAAGGTCGACATCCACACCGCGGTTCTCACCCACAATATTGATGCTCTGAAACAGCACATAGCCGCGGGTTCTGACCTCAATGAAAAAGACCCGTTCGGAGGTTCCAGTCCTTTGATCACCGCCGCACTGTTCGGTAAGCAGGAGGAGGCAAAAATACTTCTGGACGCCGGAGCCGATGTCGACTTTCAGAATAATGATGGATCTACGGCCCTTCATACGGCCGCATTTTTCTGCAGGCCAGAGATTGTAAAAATGCTTCTGGAAAAAAAGGCCGACAAATCACTCAAGAACAAGTTTGGCGCTACGCCATATGAAACGGTTGCGGGCCCGTTCGCCGAAGCAAAACCCGCCTATGATATGATGGGGCAAATACTTGGCCCGATGGGTTTGACCCTCGACTATGAGCACATAGAAAATACACGACCCGTAGTTGCCGCGTTGCTAAAATAAATAGGAGAATAAAGCAAAATAACAATGTTAAGTTCTGAAAGACGACACGATATTGACGCAGTGCGGGTGATCGCGATAGGACTGCTTTTAGTATACCACGTGGCGATCGGTTTCCAACCCTGGGGTATTATGATCGGGTTCATCGCCAATAAAAACCCCTGGACATCATTGTGGATACCAATGGCGATGCTGAATGTTTGGCGAATTCCACTGCTGTTCTTTGTATCGGGGATGGGCGTTTACTTTGCCATGCAGAACAGAGATCTAAAAACACTGTTGGTTGAACGTGCAACCAGAATTTTGCTTCCCTTTGTTGCCGGTATGGTATTGATTGTCCCGGTACATACCCATCTCTGGCAACAACATTACAACTTTTCCAAAGACTACAATCCGAACCCCGGTCATTTGTGGTTTCTTGGAAATATTTTCGTTTACGTTGTGGTACTTTCACCGCTGTTTCTCTATCTGAAAAAACATGAGGAAGCAAGGTTTGTGAAGACGATGAAACGTTTATTCAGCACACCGCTTGGATTGCTTGCTGTCTTTGGCGGGATGGTGCTGGAAGTGTTGATCCTGGATCCAAGACCGTTTGAAATGTATGCGATGACCTGGCACGGATTCTTTCTCGGCCTGCTGGCATTTTTCTTCGGATTTTGTTTTGTATTAAGCGGTCGTTCGTTCTGGAATATGATATTAAAATGGCGTTGGTTTTTCCTGCCGGTGGCCGCGGCCATGTTCGCGTTTCGCATTACGCAGTTTCAGTATGCGCCAGGCTATTTGTTGTCTGTTGAATCAACATTTTGGATTCTGTCAGTGTTTGCATTTGCGTTCAGGTACTTAAATAGGCCGAACAAAGTCTTTAGTTATTTGAGTCAGGCAGCATACCCGGTTTACATTCTGCATATGATCTTTCTGTATGCGGGATCGCTATTGATCTTTCCATTGAACATCCCGGCACAACTTCAATTTGTTTTGGTGCTGCTGTTCACCACCATCGGATGTTTTGCTTTTTACGAACTGGTTGTCCGGAAAGTCAACCTGATCCGGCCGCTGTTTGGGTTGAAAATGAAAGATGCCGGTAAGGCCCTAAGCGCTGACGGCGTTGCCGCTTAGATATTACCACGATGGTCAAAAACGAAAATGTCGAAAGGCCTTTGTCAAAAAAACGGTGCTCACGAACATATCATTTACGAATGAAGGTGAACCAAACGGCCTGACGGACGAGGAAGGCCAGTGGCACAGGATTGGGGGCAAATGATTGCGGGTACCTGATCAACCCAAACTTTCAATTGCCCACGTGCGTGCCATGGGCTTACTCAGACCTCAAACTGCTCACCGGATTTGACATCGCTGCTCTCACGGATTGAATACCAACGATCAACAGTGAAACAAGGAGTATGAATCCGCCGACGGCGACAAAGACCCACCAGCTCATTTCGGTTCTGTAAGCAAAATTCTGCAGCCACTGATCGGAGGCATAAAGCCCCAGCGGGACGGCGATCGCAAAAGCTGCGAGGGCCAGCTTGAAGAAATTTTGCGACAAGATGTTAACGATGCTGCCGATGGATGCGCCCAACACCATACGGACACCGATTTCTTTTGTTCGTTGTTGAATGGCGACGCTGGCTAAACCGAAAAGACCGATGCTGGAAATGAGAATCGCCAGAACCGAACCGTAGGTCATGATACTTTTCCATCGCTGTTCCACCTGATACTGCATGGCGTTAGCAACTTCGACAAACTCGTATGTGAACGGATGAAGCGTTTCCAGCCGTTTAAAACTTTCCTCAAGAAAGGCGATGGTTCCTGGCAAGTCGACTGCCGAGACTTTCACGAGCAGTTCCCCATAGTGATCCTGCGGCAGCATGTGCAGCACTACTGGCTCGATCTTCACATTCAGCGGACGGAAATGATAATCCTTTACCACGCCGATTACCGTATATGCGTGGTTCGACCCCATGAACGTTATAGTTTGGCCCACGGCCTTTTCGTCCCATCCGGCTTCTTTGGCGAAGGCTTCATTGATGATTACGGATCCACTGGAGTCGCCCGGAAACTGCGATGAAAAATTGCGACCGTCCTTGAGCGCGATTTCTAAGGCGGCCAGGTAATGCTCGTCCACTTTAAAATCAAATGCCCCGACGTCCTTGCCATCTGCTTTTACGCCCCGGTAGTTGAACCCCCTCGATCGGGCTGCTACTTCGTGTACATGCGCGCTTTTCTTCAATTCAGTTTTTAATAGCTGAGCCTGCGGATCCCCTTGCGACAGAGACATGCGGATCAGATTGTCGTCATTGTAACCAAGGTCCCGGGTCAGCAAATAGTTTATCTGTGAATAAATAGTAACCGTCGCGATCATCAGCAAAGCGGACAGCGCAAACTGCACAACCACTAAGCTCTTGGAAAAAGTATTTCGTCCGGTCAGTTTTTCCCGGCCCGACAAGGCCTTGATGGGATTAAAACCGGATACAACCCAGGCGGGATAACCTCCCGCGGCCAGGGAGGTTAGCAACAGCAGCAGCAAGTATCCGCCGATGAGGTACCCATCCATCAGATAAGAAAGACTTAGCTTTTTATTGGCAAGGTCATTAAACACTGGCAAGACCAGAACAGCGATCAGAAATGCAAGAGAAAACGCCACTGCGGTGGTCAGGAAAGATTCTGTCAAAAACTGCTTCATGATCTGCAAACGATCGGTGCCATAGGTCTTTCGAACTCCAATCTCCCTGGCGCGCCGCATTGACTGGGCTATCGAAAGGTTGACGAAGTTGAAGCAGGCGATCGCCAGAATAAAAATTGCCAGCGCTGTCATCAGGTACGAGTATACCGGATCACTCGTATTATAAATGCCATTCGCGCCCTTGAAAGTCTGTGCCAGGTGAATGTCGGCTAACGGCTGAAGGCCATAAATGTATTTTGCCCTCAAATCAAATTGCTGCGATAATTTTTGAAGCGTTTCCCCCGCGTGTTTGTGCAGGACATCGGCAAATTTTGCTTCAACCGATGCACGGTCAGCTTGCGGATGCAATACCACAAAAGTGTTGAGGTACCCACTAAACCAATCGTCCACGCCGACTTCGCGCGTTTTGCGGTAAAGCTCAAAAGGCAATAGCAACTGGAACTTGATCGACGAGTTTTCCGGTGCGTTTCTGGCAACAGCGGAAACCACAAAATCTTTGAACTCATTTCCTTCCCTTACCTGCAGTTCCTTACCAAGCACATCCGTCGTTCCGAAATATTTCAGCGCCGCCTCTTCCGAAAGCACAATTGAATTCAAGTTCCTGAACGCCGTACGCGATGTGCCGGAGAGCAGGGGAAAAGAAAAGACCGAAAAAAAATTCTCGTCTACATAAAAAAAACTTTCCGGAATTGCGTCTTTGCCTTTAAGAACGAAGCCGCTGCCCTGACTCATCCTGACGATATCCTGCACTTCGGGGATCTCGGCCCTAAATCCTTCCCCGGCGGATATACTGGTCGTGCTGATGTAATGCTTTTCATTGCTTTCCAGGTTCCAGAAAGTCAAAGTCAGCTGGTGGATCCGGTCTTTGTTAACATGAAACCGGTCATACGTCATCTCATCTTTGGCATAAAGAAAAATCAGCATGCAGCAAGCCAAACCCAGGCTTAGTCCGGTGACATTGATAAGGGAGTAAACTTTACTCTTAAGCATGTTCCTCCACGAGATTTTGAAATAATGCTGAAACATTGCGGTGTTGTTTAAAGAGTGACGTTTTTCCGGGGTCCTGATGATTCCTGGCCTAAGCAAAAGAATAACATCTCTAAATAACAAGAAGTCCGACCTGCGCCGCCCGATTCTCGCTGCGCGGCGATGGTATAATTCCAAAAGGTCACCTTCTATATCGGGATGATATTCGGGTTTGCACAACCATTTGAGCAATTTCAAAGGAAATGCCGGAGGCGATATGTCTTTTTTTCTAGTAGCCAAGCTTCAGCACCGTTTGAGGAAGTGAGTCCCATAATTCGTTTCGTGTCTCGCGAACATAAGCGAGCGCTTTCTTACCATACGCCGTTATGGTAAAGTATAGCTTCGGACGACCGCCGCGTTTTTTTTCTGTCTCTCCATGCTTGGATTTCAGGTAGCCTTTTTTTTCCAGTCTGCGCAATGTTACCTGCAACGCTCCAACACTGACTTCACGACCCAGGCGATCTTCGATTTCGTCTTTTATTGTCACGCCATATGCATTACCGTGGAGAATGCCGACAGTAAGAAGCACGATCTCCTCAAACTCACCGAGTTGATATTTCTGCATATAATAATTACTATAAAGTAGTATTTGAAGGTAAGCAAAAATAACCAACAATCCTATTTTGTAGTATTGGTATTGGCGCAAAGGACCATTTTTAGGTTATTTTCCCAACCTTATTTCTTTATGCCAATACTACTGAATGATGGCACTGGTACCGCCTGCCCTCAAATGATTTCGTTTCTTTAATAAGCCTGTCGCGTTTAGACGTACACTATAATTCTGGATCTTATGATTGCATTTATACCCTGGAGTGGGTATTTGCCATTCAGTGGTGATCATGATATATTCGTCCGGCCAGATTCCAAGACCCACCTGATCCACTCGATCGAAAGCCCACAGGGGATCCATGGCAGCAGGTTGCCCGTTCGGCACCAGGGTTAGCATTTATACGTTTCAAAGTTGTTAGAATGAAAAAACTTTACTCTGATAAATTGCGGCCGGCGAGGACCGGTGTTGAAATTTTACCGCGCGGATCTAAATCGATTCGGTCACTTACGTCCATAACTATTAATCGAAAGCATACCAGCGATCTTTATTGCGGGCTGACAAGTAGGATGCCCGTTGCCACTGGTCTGTGAACCGCGCAAGGTGGCAAGGTCATTGATCCGATTAGTCACCACCTAGTCTACAAATAACTATTTTCAAAACAAACCTTCAAATGATGAAAATTGAACTCAACCTGAATCCAAAAGACCGATTCTTGGTATTAACAGCTTTTCGCCATGCTTGTGCCCAATCCGGGTCCAAATCTTTGTTTGACGCTATCGATGCTATGGAGAAAAGGACACTGGAAATCGAAATGGCGGACATTGCCGGGACCTTCATCGCCTTTTTGCAGCGACACACAGCTAAACCGGTTTCAATCTCTTCCAACTTAAAGTATGACCTAAGTCTCTCAACGGACTGGCTGAGCCACAAAAAAGGGCTTGCCAGGGTGTGCAATGAAACCCTTGACTTGATTGTGAAACAAAACGGCGGGACCCATGATCACATCCTTCCTTCACACGTGTCTAAAAAAGCAACTGTACAAAATGTCGTGGACGTATTATCCCAAAAATATCATGCAGCGTAGACTATTCATTTTCCTTATCGGTTTAATTGTCGCCGCCCCATTGAGGGCGCAATTCAATTTGCAAATCGGGCAGTCATCTGATAATACATTTACAAAAGGGAAGGATGCTGAATTTCAGATAACCGATCCCGCCGATGACGCAATTCAAGATAGTTGGCTGGTGAACTCATATCTTGAAACCGGGTATAAGTTCAACGATGAAACGATGAGCGTGGGGTTGACCGGCGAAATCCACCGGAACACTTTGGTAGCTAAAAAACAACATGTTGAGCAGCTTGGTTTATCAGGGGTATTCTCCCTGAGCAACAGCGACGCATCGAAGATCTATGGAATTAGTCTCGCGGCAAAGTACTCAAATGACAAA
>DASPNN010000581.1:0-9443 GCA_035626495.1 Chryseosolibacter sp. | reverse complement strand
TATTTCATAAGTGATATTAAGATGACAGCAAACGAAGAAGAAAACGTAAGAACATTCATAGATAACTTTACTAAGATCACCGTGCGAATTTCCAGCTTCAGTAAACATGGCGAAATGACAGGACGAAGTTCCGGCTTTCTTTTCCAGAGTTCGGAAGATGCCATTCCCTTAGTTGTGACAGCAGGTCATAAACTACCTGCGAAAGGGTCGTTTATCGAGACGCGGGTTAGCAAAGAACATTCGACCTTGTCAATAAATGCTGGCGAGTTCAGGATTTTTTATAATGGTGACGATATTGATTATGCCGTTAGCGAGCTTCCTACGGAACTCTACCGGAAAGAGATTGAGCAATACAACGTAGTTGATTTTTTTTCATACAGACACAAGTTTGTTCCAGCAGTTCCAAATGAAGCATACGGCTTTGCCGTGATAAATAACTATGAGTTCACTCGTGACATCAATGGATTAATCTTGCCGACTTATTGTTGTGTCGAAGTTGGGATGGAATTAGTAGAGCAGACGGAGCGGCTTAACATATTCAAATTGGCAAGGCCACATCAGGGTGATGAATATTACCAGGGTGCAAGCGGAGCACCTATTGCTGATCCGGAGGGTCAGATCACATCAATTTTGATTGGCAGAGTACCCGGCACTGAATTGCTGAAAGCCTCAAGACTCGATAATGTTGATGTTAAAGAAATTCTGAAGAAGACTACCTCCGAGGATTAGTTCAAACCCGAAGAGCCGCTTAATCCTACTGACATCAAAATGAAAATTTCCCTGTAATCAACTGATATAGAGAGGAAAGTGCGTCCAGTGTTTGAATCAAAGGGTTTGAAATCTTGTCACGCAAGTGCACGAGTGAGAGAGCAGCCCCGACCTTCGTCGGGGCTTTTTTATTTTCCTGTCCTGCGAGTCCAGGCGTCTCGCCTGAGCGAACACGGCAGGAAAATAAAAAAAGCTGAGCTGCTATTCTGGTCATCGTCAGCACAAAGGCCCCACATAAATAAACCACAGTCATCTGGGGTTTTGGCGGACGAACAGAGCTGCGATTCTTGCCTTCATCAATAACGAGACGCGCTCTTACGAGATCGAGGCCTGCACGATCTGCTCAATATTCAATTTTCGCATCGCCATAAATGCCTGTGCCGCTTTGCCTGCCTTTGCCGGGTCGCTCATGATTTGATTCAAAACGGTTGGAATAATCTGCCACGATACACCAAACTTATCCTTTAACCATCCGCACATACTTTCTTCACCGCTTTCAGTGAGCTTCTCCCAATAATAGTCGATTTCGTCCTGGTTGTCGCAGTGAATCGTGAGGGATACACCTTCTGTAAACATGAAGTCGTGAGGGCCGGCGCTTTCCATCAGCATAATCTTCTGGCCGTTTAATGACAGCTGAGCGTGCTTTACTTTTCCTTCGACATCAGGAAGCTCATTTTTTCCGTATCGAAGAACCCCATCCACATTCACCTTCTTGAATATGGATGAATAGTGTTCGATTGCTTCTTCCGCGCGGCCGTACTGTTTTCCGGTGAACATGAGGCACGGAGTGATCTTTTGCCCTACGTCGCTGACCTTGCCAAGCGCAACTTGCCACGAGATACCGAACTTGTCGCTTACCCAACCATATTTCTCTCCCCACGGGTATCGATCCAGGGGCATCATCACGGCTCCACCTTTGACGAAGGCTTTCCAGATACGATCCAACTCATCTTCTGTTTCGCAGATGTAGTAAAAAGAAATCGAAGGATTGGGTTGATACATGGGGCCGCCGTCCAGCAGTGTAATATTTTGTACACCAACCTGGATGGCCGTAACAATCGGTGAGTGTGAGGTGACCTTCGCGTCGGCGAATACCAAGCAATACAGGTCAGCTGCTTCTTTTGCCTGGCCGTTAAACCAAAGGCAAGGGGTGATTTTTTCTTTCATAACGCTGATGTTTATAGCGCAAACTTATTGAATGATGAGAAGACAGGATAGAATAAAACCGACACTACTGTTTCGGATCTTTGAGCCCCGACCGAAGATATTGCTGGGGTGTGGTGGCTGTAAACTCCTTGAACGACCGTATAAAATGGCTTTGATCAGAAAACCCGTTCTCATATGCGACATCACTCAACGCATTGAACCTTTTTTCACGCAGCTGTGAAAAGGAAACGTCGAATTGGCAGATCCTCCGATACTGTCCGGGCGTAATGCCGACGTATTTCTTGAAGATCCGCTGAAACGTGCGCTCGTTAAGGTCCAATTTTTTCAGCACTTCGGACAATGAACCGGTGCTGTAATCGCTCATCATGTGATCCGTCGCATAGCGTACAATTTCGCATTCCCTTTTATTGACTGACAACTGGTGTATCAACAAGTTATCCACCACATCTAGTTTTGCTTCGACTGAGGCAGCGTAAGCGAATTGCGTCTTCAAGGCATTTGTCTTGTGAGCATTCCACGTTTGCAAGTCAACGGGCTCTGACATGAGCGCGCGCGCTGCGATGCCAAACATGCTTGCGACCACAAACGGGTAAAAAAAATATGCAACGATCGTGGTTGTCTCCCCTACCCTCATGTACTCTTCCGGTATTGCCCTGCCAAAGATTGTCAGTTGGGTCAGTTTTGAGTGGACACCCGCATTTCTTTCAAGCTTACACAATAGCGTCTGCATGCCGTTGGTCACCATTGGTAACGCCGCGGCGTCCGGTTCATCACATCCCTCGACGATCAGCACCGTTCTCACGTGGGTTGATAAAGCTGGATGAGGTTTTTGATACCAATGCTTCGTTGATTCATTTGGCTAATTCCCAACACGCGCGAAGGATCGAAACATGAAATAATTTAGTAAAAAAGAGGGAAACATCAATTCGATGCAGCGGGGATTTTGTGTGCGGTAGGGCGACCGTGAGTAGACCGAAACAAATTGTCGACAGTCAAATACCCGCCAGATGGCGATCACCTGTCCTTCAGTCGAACCACAAACTTTAGTCCCGACCATGTGTCATCTACTGCGCAGACCTTAACATCCACGAGCCCCTTTTTCAAGCCGAACTCGCGAATAATATTCTCATCAAGATCGGTGGAAACTTTCGAGGACTTTTTCGGCCATGACACCCAGAGCATGCCGTCTTTTTTGAGGTGCTGCGCGCTCTTGGAAAAAAGTGTTTCAAAAACCTTGCGATCCTTGGCAAATAAATGAAGAAAGTCCATTTCACCGATCAGCTTTTCTTTCACCTGCAGCGGCTCGGGCAATGGAGCAAGCCAGTCAAAATATGCCGGCGGCGGATTAATGACATGTATCGTATAGCCGGGTTTGATCCCGAGCTTCCTAATCAGTGGTGTTCCAGAATAGCCCGCCATGTGATAAAAATAAAAAAGTGCTGCATCCGCAGATACAGCACTTTCAATTTATGATCTTTTAAAGAAATTATTTGCTACCACCCATTTTCTCCATTTCCTTTTCAAAGGTCTCTTTGAATTTCTCGTAATCGTAGTCGATCTTGAGTCGCTCGTCCTTCGAAAGTCTTTCGTTGTAGGAAGCGACCAGTTCATCGGCAGAAAGTTCAAGAGCGATGTAGGTCTTATAGGTGCCTTGCTGTGTCTGCATCAGCTGCTCGCAGATGGTCTTCAGGCCGGTCAGTTTCTGATCAACGATCTCGCGGTTCAATTGCTCGAAGCGCTCCTCAACCTCCTCTTTGTTGTTCATCTCGCGCGAGTTTACATAATTGTCGGTAACCGCCTTAACCGTGGTTTGGATGCTGGAAGCAAGCTCCGCACGCGCGTTTGCAAGCGCTTTTTTCTTCGACGTTACCTGGTCCTGGCTTTCACCAATCGAGTTTGCACGGAAGAATTTAGCAGTGGTGAAGTACTGTGTTCCAGAGCAGGGAACCACGACTGCAGTTTCACCTTTGGGCGTTTTCTCCTTGCTTTTACAGGCTTCCAAAAACAGCGCAGCCAAAGCAATGAACATCAAGGAAGAGTAGGTCAGCTTTTTCATATTCTAGTGAGCAATTTGTTTTGTTGATTATCACAATTTAAGTACCAATTTTTTCTTTCAGTGAAGAACGGTTGCGATGATCTCGCGTACGCGCTCTTTTTCAAGGGTTTCCATTGCTTTATTATACGCGTCAACACTGGATTTATCATAATCCAGACCATATCCCTTCACCCGGTCCAGGGTAGTGGCGTATATTTCCTTCCCTTCTTTCATTGCCGTAACACGGATCACACTTGTCAGATATGTGATGTAAATACTGCCCGTGACAGAACCTTTCTCCGAATCAGCTTTGACATCGAACCAGAGGTCGGCCACATTCTTATCTTCGGTGAATTCGAATCCATTATTAGCAAGCAGGTTTTTCAATTTATTCGTGATCTGCGTGTTAGCCTTCAAAGATCCCAGGCTTTTTTCATCCGCGGTCAGGTATACAACGGGTCGCTGAACGCGGAGGAACACCTGCGTTGCCGGAACCTGGAAAGTTTTTGCAATCAGCGCGTACACCGGAGATGAACCCGAGCCGCTGATCGCGTCGATGTTCACCCGTATGCCGATCGTTTGTTCCAGGTCGCGGCTTCCAATCCGGTTGAGTAAGATCTTCGCGCCACCATTTTCGTCAACGCGGTAATCGGGAAAAATTTCACCCGCGCCCTTCTCGAAAGCAGCCCTCAATGCAAGGCCTGTTGCGGCATTTCCATCATCGAAGAACGCCTTCACAATCACTGTATGATCCGTTTGGTTCAGTCTTCGATTTAACATGATCTCCGAGGGTTCGGCGCGGAGATTGATCTTATCGAGCAGACGCTGGATCGACGCATACGTTTCATTGACAAGCAGCAACTCCGCTCCGTCATATTCAACCCTGACCGGCTCACCAAGATATTTTTCAATGCTACGGAAAGCCTGAAAGTAAAAGCCCAACGCCTGCAGGTATTCACCAGACTGTTCGGCCTGTCTGCCTTTCCGGAAATAATCCGTCGAAAGAATCGTGGCGTTACGTTTTTGCTCTTCCTTGATCTGTCTGTACCGCGTGATTGACAACCGGTAGTACACCCAATAATTTCCGGCATCTTCCCAGGCATCCACGAGCTCGAATTCTTCTATGTCATCTGCAGCCGTAGTCTGAATGATCTGCTCATACTGCTCGCGAAACTGCTTGTCTCTTTCCAAAGTACTCAGCACCGAAGTACTGGAAACATTGACCTTGATCTGCGAGACCAGGTCATCAAGCGCACTCTTTTTCGCCGCCTGGATATAGTTTCCAGCCTCCTTCATGCTATGTCCAACACCTGTATAATATCCTTCCTGATACGGTTCTGTTTTCAGCCATGCAGGCTTCAAAGCCTCAGAATCGGGCATCTGCAGCCTTGGGCTGCATGAGACAACGAGCAGAAAAAATATAACGATTCTGATCACAGAACTTAAGTTTGGGGTCCGGACGGTTATAATCCACATCCATGCCAAAAATACGAAAACAATACGTCCTGACTGTTCTGGAACCACCCTTATTTAGGTCCAAGCAAGATGTTGGAATCATTTGCCAAAATATCAGGGCATCTGGATCCAACATCCTGTTTGCATGACAACCACGAGGGAAAATACCCCTATGGCCGGTTTGATTATTTTAAAGGATTATAGTCCTTAAATGGCGTAATAACCACCTTTTCCATCGCCGCGCGATACTCCTTCCATGTTTTATCATAGAACGCATTCACCCGGGTGACTACGGCATTGATCTTATCATGGGCAAATTTGAAAACACGCTGGTCCGTTGCCGAGACCGGATCAACCGATGAGCCGATGTAATAAGATGCGCTTCCTATGTAGGAAACCGGGGTCGGGTCCTTCTGACGAACAATTCCCTGCCGCTTGTCCTCTTTGCCCAGTATGTAATCGAAAAGGACATTGATTGAATCCTTCACAGCCTTGCATTGATCAAGCGCTGCCTTGTACTCATCTTTTTTCGACCCCATTTTCTTTTCATACTCTTCAACAATCTCCTTCGATTCGATCAGGCGCTTTGTGGCCTCCCCTGCAACCGCAGTAAGTTTCTGCAGGTCCTTCAGCATCCCGTAACGGGCATCGGCAATCGCCTGGGGAACATTCAAACGCGGATCGCCTTTGACAGTCACATTCGTTGAATCTTTCGCGCCCGCGAATGTCAACCGGATTTTGTAAGTACCCGGAAGTACATCGATCCCGCCAGGCTCCGGAGCGCCCGCTTTCGTTTTCTCGCGGGATGGCCCGCGCACTCCTTTTTCATTCAATGACCATGTAAGCCTGTTTACCCCGTTGTTCTCCGGAGCTACCTGCTTCAGTGTCCGGATTTTTTCGTTGCGCGCATTGAAGACCTCGATGACCAACGAGTCGTATTTCGGTTTGGCTTGCTTGTTCAGAGACGTCGTATCCTTACTTGCAGAGACTGTTTCGGTTGGTTTTTTCGACGACTTCGTTTCCGGCTTCTTGTCGGTCTTGACCTGCACAGTGTCTTCTTTTTTCGTCTCCGGCTTGTTTATCACGTATGTGATCTGCGCGCCGAACGGCTTGTTTGGACCGCTGAACATGCCATGCCCGGGAAACAAATTGCCTTCAGTGTTCTGGATCGCGGCCAGGTAGGCATCCGGCGGATCAAACACATGCAACGTCTTATTGAGAAGCTGCGTGCCTTCTTTCACCATTTCGCGCAATGGTCGGATGTCATCGAGTACGTAAATGCCACGTCCGAATGTTCCGATAACGAGGTCATGCTCTCTCGGGTGAATGACCATATCCATTGTCGGAACCCCCGCGGGATATTCTGCGGTCCAACGCGTCCAGGTCTTCGTGTCATCAAGAGAAACCCAGAGGCCATTTTCGGTTCCAAGGAAAATCAGTCGTGGTTCGACAACATCCTGAATGACGGACAACACGTAATTGTTGTCACCCAGTTGAGAAGCAGCGACGACGTTCTGCCAGGTCTTGCCGTAATCTTTTGTTCTGAGAAGGTATGGTTTGTAATCGAACTGGCGATAGTTGTTGATGACCACAAAGGCCTCCGCTGCATCGAAGGTCGATGCTTTTATCTGAGGCACCCAGCCATTACGTGGCAAACCGGCGATCTTCGGCGTGACGTCAGCCCATGTCTTTCCGCCATCGCGCGAGAGCTGAACATTGCCGTCATCGGTGCCGACCCAGAGCACCCCTTTTTCTTTTGTGCTCGGTTCGATCGCCAGGATCGTGCAATGATTCTCCGCGCCTGTGGCGTCCATGGTGAGACCACCGCTTTCATATTGTTTTTGCTTTTCCGGGTTGTCGGTGGTCAAGTCCGGGGAAATGATTTCCCATGTGGCGCCGCGATCTGTACTCTTATGAACGAACTGACTGCCGTAGTAGATCGTGCCCCGGTCGAACGGGTCCAGCGCAAAACCGGAGTTCCAGTTGAAGCGGAGTTTCGCATCCGGGTTGGGGTGTGTTGGCCGGATAGTCTTCACCTGACCGGTCAGCTTGTCGTACCGGGCAAGAAATCCTTGTTGTGACATTGCGTACCCGAATCGATTGTTCTCCGGATCGGGCGCAACATCAAATCCATCTCCGAAAACCACCATCTGCCAATAGCTATTCCGTATACCGTCGTCCTTCCAGACATAACCTGGACCCACCCACGAGCCATTATCTTGCAGCCCGCCATAAACGTTGTAAGGATGGGCCATGTCAACGTTGATGTGATAGAACTGACCAACGGGTATGTTTTCGACGAAGTGCCAGTTCTTCCCCATGTCGCGGGTGATGTTCAATCCGCCATCGTTGCCCTCGACAATGAACGAGGGGTCCTCCGGGTGAATCCACCAGGCATGGTGATCGGGATGCACGCCACTGTACGGCAACAGTTCGCGGAACGACTTGCCTCCATCTTCACTGACGTTGACACGCGAGAAGATCGTATACAAGCGGTTCTCGTTCTTGGTGTCCGTATAGATCTCGCAGTAATAGAACGGACGGTCGCCGATCTCGTTCATTTTGTCGTTTACCATTTGCCATTTCTGCCCGCCATCGTTCGAGCGATAAAGCGCATTCTTCTTCGACTCGACCAAAGCATAGACAACGTCAGGTTTGCTGCGCGCGATCGCAAGTCCGGCCCTGCCGAGATCGCCTTCGGGAAGACCGTCTTTGCTGCTGAGTTTTTTCCAGGTTTTGCCTCCATCAAACGTAATATGGATTCCAGAGCCCGGTCCTCCCGACTTGAAGGTCCACGGCCACCGGCGATGTTCCCACATCGACGCAATCAGCTTATTCGGATTAACGGGGTCCATGACAAGGTCAGCACATCCCGTCTTTTCATTGACGAAGAGAACGCGGTTCCAAGTAGCTCCGCCATCGGTAGTTTTATACACGCCGCGTTCGGGATGTTCACCCCAGGGCGAGCCGATCGCAGCAACATAAACTGTTGAAGGGGTCTTAGGATCGATAATGATCCGGTGAATGTGCCTGGTTTTTTCCAGACCCATGAGTTTCCATGTTTTGCCGGCGTCCAAGCTCCTGTAGATGCCATACCCGCCATTGAGGCTGTTGCGCGGGTTGCCTTCGCCGGTGCCGACCCAAATCACCGATGGGTTATCCTGCTGCACGGCCAACGCGCCGATTGACAGAACCGTTTCCTTATCAAAAATGGGTTCCCAATTGATGCCGCCGCTGGTGCTTTTCCATACACCGCCGGATGCAGAGCCAGCGTACATGATGGATGGGTTGGATGCCACCACATCGATGGCTGTGATCCTTCCGCTCATTCCGCCGGGTCCGATATTGCGGGGCTTCATACCCTTCAATTTCTCCATGTTGAGGTTTTGTCCCAACGCCGGAGCTATCGCAAGGAAAGTGATAACGAGGTAAAGTAATTGTCTGAACATAGTTAATGAGTTTTCGATGCCTGAAGATACTATTAATGTAAGAAGACAGCCGGCCATCTTTAAGACACCGGGTTTTTTCAGGATAGGATGCTCAGGCATTATGTGAATGGCTGACCGTCAAGACGGGGAGCACAAAAGCAATTCTGCTATTTGCCGGTAAACGATGGTTTGCGTTTGGCAATGAATGCGGCAACTCCCTCTTTATAGTCGGCGGAATTACCGGCGATCTCCTGGCAATACGCTTCGTAGTCGAGCATTTCTTCCAGTGTCGATGTGGCAGACTTGTTCAGCATTTTTTTGATGAGTCCGATTGCTTTCGTGGGAGCAGCGGCGTAATAGTCCGTGTATTCCGTGACCGCAGCATCGAGTTGTCCGGCCGGGACCGTCCGTGTAATGAGTCCCATGGACTCGGCGTCTTTGGCTTTGATCTTCGTTCCGCGCGAACACAGCTCAAATGCTTTGGCAGTGCCCACCAGTCGTGGCAGAAACCATGATGATCCGGAATCCGGCACCAGCCCGATGTTGATAAACACCTCGATGAGCGTCGCTTCTTCGGATGCAACAATGAC
>DASPNN010000580.1:0-2410 GCA_035626495.1 Chryseosolibacter sp. | reverse complement strand
AGAACAGACAATTAGAAGTAATTTTTTTATCATCAACGCCGGGATTTATAAGGACTGAATGATTAAGGTCAAAGTCGGTTTTTAAAATATATACTTATAACCGCCGCATCAAATATGACCAGATGCCAGTTCTTCATCGGTTTAACCGAAGGAAGTGTGGCTTCAAGAGAAATTCTCAGCGTATGTGAAAGAGTGCTCACATTTGAGAACCATCAGGTCGAGGTTTGGCACAACGGTATATACCAGGCATTAATCCCCATGAAAATCTGATTGTAAGCGGCACTAAAGGAAAATAAAAAAAACGCCACCCCTTCGGGTAGCGTTTTCTTATTCAACTGAGTGATAGTTAATTACATCATTCCGCCCATACCGCCGCCGTGAGGCATTGCGGGAGCTTCTTTCTCTTCCGGAATTTCAGAAACAACGGCTTCTGTTGTCAGGAGAAGACCGGCGATCGAGGCCGCATTTTCGAGTGCGAGGCGGGCCACTTTCGTCGGATCGATAATACCTGCTTCGAAGAAGTTCTCGAACTTATTCGAGTGGGCATTGTATCCGAAGTCCTTCTTGCCATCGCGAACTTTGTTCACGATTACCGAGCCCTCCTGGCCTGCGTTCTCGGCAATGATCCTCATGGGAGCTTCGAGAGCCTGTCTCACGATGTTGACACCCGTAGCCTGATCGTCGTTGTCTACCGGCACGCTCTTCAGCGCGTCGATCGCCCTGAGGTAAGCTACGCCGCCACCGGGGATAACTCCTTCCTGAACAGCAGCACGTGTCGCATGCAACGCATCATCTACACGGTCTTTCTTCTCCTTCATCTCCACTTCCGTAGCCGCACCGATATAAAGGATCGCGACGCCACCGGAAAGCTTCGCCAGACGTTCCTGGAGTTTTTCCTTATCGTAGTCCGAAGTTGTGGTCTCGATCTGTGCCTTGATTTGGTTTACGCGACCCTGAATGTCGGCCTTCTTGCCTGCACCATTGACAATGGTAGTGTTGTCCTTGTCTATGTTGACCTTCTCGGCGCGTCCCAGCATGTCCAGAGTGGCGTTTTCAAGCTTGAAGCCACGTTCTTCACTGATCACCTGCCCTCCGGTCAGCACCGCGATATCTTCCAGCATCGCTTTCCTGCGATCGCCAAAGCCAGGAGCTTTCACAGCGGCTACACGCAGCGCACCGCGGATCTTGTTGACCACAAGAGTAGCCAGCGCTTCGCCTTCAACTTCTTCCGCAATGATCACAAGGGGTTTGCCGGTTTGTGCACTCTGCTCGAGGATGGGCAGCAGTTCTTTCATGCTGCTGATCTTCTTGTCGTAGATCAGGATGAAGGGGCTGTCGAGCTCGGCTTCCATTTTCTCGGCGTTGGTCACAAAGTAAGGAGACAGGTAACCGCGATCGAATTGCATACCTTCAACAGTCTTTACTTCGGTTTCTGTGCCTTTGGCTTCTTCAACGGTGATGACGCCATCCTTGCCGACTTTTTCCATCGCGTCTGCGATCATCTTACCGATTGTTACATCGCTGTTTGCCGATATGGTCGCAACCTGTGCAATCTCGTTGGAATCCTTAATCTTTTTGGATTGCTTTCTCAGGTCTTCAACAACTGCCGTGACAGCCTTATCGATACCGCGCTTGAGGTCCATTGGGTTCGCGCCGGAAGCGACATTCTTGATGCCATGGTTGAAGATCGCCTGCGCAAGTACGGTTGCCGTTGTGGTGCCGTCACCGGCAGCATCAGCGGTCTTCGAAGCGACTTCCTTCACCAGTTGCGCGCCCATGTTTTCGATCGCGTCTTTCAGTTCGATTTCTTTCGCAACGGACACACCGTCCTTGGTTACGGAAGGAGCGCCGAACTTCTTGTCAAGAATAACGTTGCGGCCTTTAGGTCCGAGCGTTACCTTAACAGCGTTTGCCAGTTTATCAACGCCTTTTTTTATCTTATCTCTTGCTGAGGTTTCAAAGGTGATTTCTTTAGCCATAATAATATGCGTTTGTTTTAATTGATTAGATGATACCGAAAATGTCAGAGTTCCTCATGATCAGATACTCTTTTCCGTCGATGGTGATTTCAGTACCGGCATACTTACCATAGAGTACACTATCACCGACCTTAACGGTCACTGGCTTGTCTTTGAGCCCTTCGCCAACAGCCACGATCGTACCTTTTTGGGGTTTCTCCTTGGCGGTGTCTGGAATGATAATTCCGGATGCAGTTTTTTCCTCTGCAGCTGCAGGTTCGACCAGCACCCTGTCCTCATTAGGTTTAAAGTTGATTTTTGCCATATGTTGAATTGTTTTTTAGTTGAACAATTGGTTCGCTTCCTGCCGTTATCAGCTATTATGCCAAAGCGAAAAGCGAGGCGAATAACGGACATTTTTTCAACAAAATGTCAGTCCCACAGGTGTTTTT
>DASPNN010000579.1:0-4123 GCA_035626495.1 Chryseosolibacter sp. | reverse complement strand
CAAAAAGACGGCTGTCAGCAACATGGTAAAGCTTTGCGTGCTCCAGAAATTCGCGGTGACCAGGTGGGACGCCGTCACGATAACTTTGTACGGTCGCTTTACCACCCTGGTCCAGCCAAATGTTCTCACCGAATCCAGTTTGCATCCACTCCAAAGCCCACTGGTCGTGGTTGCCCATCAACCAAACCAGGTTGTCGATCTGCAACAGTTGGTCAATACATTCCCGGGTTTCCGGCCAGCCGTCAACAACATCCCCCAGAAAAATCAGGTGGTCCTTTTTGAGGTTGAATGCCGAACGGCGGAGGCATTGCTGCAATGCCCGGAAGGCCCCATGAATATCGCCGATGACGAATGTTCTGGTCATTTAACCTTTGGAATAACTTAATCGTCCAATATCCGATTTTGATAACGTAAATGTCGATAATTCAGCTATTTTTGGCCGTTTAATCCAGAGATATGGACGCTGTAACTGTTGAAAAGCACCAGGAACACAAGGGAAAAATAAAAAGCGTTATCAAGGAAGTTGGTAAGGTGGTCGTCGGACAAGAGTACATGGTGAACCGCCTTCTCGTGGGACTTTTTACCAATGGCCACATTTTGCTCGAGGGCGTGCCCGGACTGGCGAAGACACTTACGATCAGTACCCTTGCGCAAGTACTCCACCTGGATTTTCAACGTATTCAGTTCACGCCTGACCTGCTGCCCGCCGACCTTGTGGGTACGATGATCTACAATCAAAAGGATGGCAAATTCGAGGTTAAGAAAGGTCCCATTTTCGCGAATATCATCCTTGCTGACGAGATCAACCGCTCGCCTGCAAAAGTGCAATCGGCGCTGCTGGAGGCGATGCAGGAAAAGACTGTGACGATCGGGGAGACGACCTTCAAGCTGGACCGGCCGTTCCTGGTCATGGCAACGCAAAACCCCGTCGATCAGGAGGGTACTTACCCACTGCCCGAGGCGCAGGTTGACCGTTTTATGATGAAGGTGTTCGTGAACTACCCGACCAAAGAACAGGAAATGGAGGTCATGCGACGGATCTCGAACATGAAGTTTGACTACACCGTCAATACGATCCTGACCAAAGATGAAATCTTCGCCATTCGCGACCAGGTGAACCGGGTGCAGATATCCGAATCGCTGGAGCGTTATATCGTCGAACTTGTGTACGCGACGCGCAAACCACTCGAGTATAAATTAAACGACCTGGCCCAGTATATTCAGTTCGGCGCCTCGCCGCGCGCGAGCATCAATTTGAACCTTGCTTCGAAAGCGATGGCCTATATGGACGGGCGCGATTATGTACTTCCCGAGGACATTAAGGATATCGCCTTGGATGTCATGAACCACCGGATCCTGCTGAACTACGAGGCGGAAGCCGACAATGTCCGTACCCCGGACGTTGTAAAGGCCATCCTGACCAAGGTGCCCATCAGCAAATAGTCTCCCCGTTGTAGTGACGTTCTTTCCCCTTGGAAAGCTTCGGCCCATGTTGCATTGCCGGACTCCGGGACATGTTAACGCGGGCTTAACGCCACCCCCTTTCCTTAACAATTTGGTAAATCTGTCATGGGCGACAGTTAACATTTGCAGTTCACCTTTGGGCGTGAATCAAATGAAATCTTAAACGCCCTGATCATGAGAAAATACTTAGCCATGCTGGCCATAGCATTTATGGCAACATCGTTCGTTGCCTGCGACGACGATGAATCAACACCCGACGGTCCGGCCATTTCAGCTCCTGCTTCTGTGACAAACGTACAGGTAGGCGCGAGCTCGGACGTCACATTTTCATTAACAATGCCTGGCGGCTATAAGTCCGCAAGCATCGCCGCAGTCGGCGGGACCGCTGTCACGAAGACAGAGCCTGCGGCCGGAGCGAAAACGGGAGACCTGATAGTCACCTATACAGCCGACGCTTCAACCGGAGCGGGTACGGTAAGCATCACCGTCACCGATAAGAATGACAAATTTGAGACGGAAACCGCCGCAATTAATAAGACAGAAATTCCGGCACCCGAAGTTGTTGTTGTCAGTGGAAGCATCAACTCCAATACAACGTGGACGGCAGACAAAATCTACGAGCTTGCGGGCCGTGTGATCGTCAAAGATGGTGTCACATTGACAATTCAGGCAGGTACAATCGTCAAGGGCCGTGAAGGGGGAGGTATTAATGCCACCGCACTGATGATTGCGCGCGGAGGAAAATTGATGGCGGAAGGCACCGCGGCGGCGCCCATCATTTTCACCAGTGTACTCGACAATATCTTGCCCGGCGAAAAAGCAGGCACGACGCTCGATGAAGACGACCGTGGCAAATGGGGTGGCGTGGTGGTTCTCGGCAGAGCGCCGATCTCGGTTTCCGGTGCTACAGAAGCCCAGATTGAAGGTGTTCCCGCAGGCGAGACCGCGGGACTTTACGGCGGCGACGTGGCTGCGGATAATTCCGGCGTAATCAGGTATGTATCCATCCGTCACGGCGGAACGGTACTCTCCGGCGGCAGCGAGATCAATGGTCTGACGCTTGGAGGCGTCGGCAGCGGGACAACGATCGAGAATATCGAAGTGTTTGGCAACGTCGATGACGGAATCGAGTTGTTTGGCGGTTCGGTGAATCTCAAGAATGTGATGATTGCCTACCAGGGAGACGATGCAATTGACATTGACCAGGCATATTCAGGAACCATCGACGGTTTCTTTGTGATCCATGGCGGCGATACAGATGAGGGACTCGAGATCGACGGCCCGGAAGGTACTGCCAACGCTACCGGAAAGTTCACCCTGAAAAATGGCACACTCAAAGGCGATCCATCAAAGGCTAACGATGCGGCTAGCCTGTGCGATTTCAAATCGAAAGCCCAGGGCACCGTAGAGAATGTGATCTTCGTCGGATATCCTGCGGGGAAGAAGCTTAAGATTGCTGCGAGCTATGATGAAAGCAACTGTACTGTAGGCCGGGCAAATGCGTTTTCAAACCTGAAGTCCGATGTCCTCGTATTTTCTACCGTGCAGTTCACAGGATTCACTGTATCTGTTTATAACTCAGCGGCGAGTTCTGGAAACCCTGGATGCCCGGTTCCTGCCGAAGACCAGGGCACTGCAGAGTCGAAGATCGTCTCGAACACGGTTTCCACGGGTCTGCCGCCTGCCTCCACGTGGAGCTGGACGATCAGCGGAGACAAGGGATTCTTATAACATTTTGTTGTTGTTCATAATCAAGTCTCCCGTGTTGCGGGAGGCTTTTTTTATTTTTCCCTGTGTTACCGGAATGTTAACGATCAATACTCCGGACACAAATTCTTAAAAAGCTGGTAACGCGAAAAACCAAGGTCCCGGATCGCCATCGGGTACTTTTGTGGCTGAATTATCCGCCATGAAAAAATCAGTCATCATTTCAGCGTTGCTTCTTTCGGCTTTGGCCGCAATGGCTCAAAACGGTTTTGTTAGGGGAAAGATCACCGATGGTGAGACCGGCGAGCCGCTTTACGGCGCCACGGTACTCAAACAAGGCACCGGAATTGGCGCCTTGTCGGATTTTGACGGCAACTACTCTTTGTCGCTCGAACCCGGCATACACACGCTGGTATTGACATTTATATCCTATGAGCCACAGGTCACCTCGAATATTGAAGTGAAGGCAAACCAGGTCACAAAACTGGATTTTGTTTTGAAGCCTGTCGTATCTCAATTAAACGAGGTTGTGATCGCCAGCGCCGCGTTGCGCGATACCGAGGCGGGCATTATGACATACCAGCGCCGCTCGCCCAACGTGCTGGATGGCATTTCAAATCAGACTTTCAGAAACACGGGTGACCGTGATCTTGCTACCGCGATGGGACGTGTGACGGGCGTGGCCGTACAGAGCGGCAAGTTCGTATACGTCCGAGGACTTGCCGATCGCTACACACGAACAACGCTCAATGGGATGACCATTCCCGGGCTTGACCCGGATCGCAACGATGTTCAGATCGATATCTTTCCCACGTCCGTGCTTGAGTATGTGATTGTCTACAAGACGTTCTCGCCAAACCTGCCGGGCGATTTCACCGGAGGCATTGTGGATGTCGAGACAAAAAATTTCCCGGAAGAAAAAACAATGACCGTTTCCTTCGGATTGCGGTTT
>DASPNN010000578.1:0-2760 GCA_035626495.1 Chryseosolibacter sp. | reverse complement strand
CATGGGCAACCATGCTGACACCCAGGAGCTCGTTTGGACCAGCGCACCCGCTTCCCTAAGCGTGTCCCGTTCAAGGACCCATTGTTGTTGCACGGTCGGCAGGGGCCCCTCCGCCGTCATGTGTGTTCATCGTTGGGTCGGGCCAGGTTCTTAGATCGCGGTTCCAGGCAACTTTTGAACCCGATCTTACATGATCATGAGGATTCGGAAAAAATGCAGTATCTTCTCGAAAACCTAAGGGCTGTTGGCTGCCCCACTGCAATGAAATACATAGTCTTCATCCTCACGCTGCTGGTCGCGTTCCGGGCAAATTCGCAGGACCCGGACAACCCGGCAATTCAAATGATCCTTGAATCGGAACGGGCTTTCAGCAGGATGTCCCAGGAGAAAAATGCACGCGACGCCTTCCATGCATTTCTCTCAGAGCATGCGGTCACCTTCGATCCGGAACCTAAAATAGGTCTTAAGCATTTTGAGTCACGGATACCGAACTCCAGCCTGTTGACGTGGCAACCTGAATACTGCGACATTTCCGCATCCGGTGATTTGGGTTACGTGATAGGGCCATGGCAGCTGCTGACCGATCGCAGCGACACCCACCCCTCGGCTATTGGCCACTTTCTTTCTATCTGGTCTAAACAGACCGACGGTACATGGAAGGTCGCGCTCGACATTGGCGTATCACATGGGGAAGCCCACGACACGATCCGGTCCGTACAAACATCGTCCATCAAACCGGTCAAGGTACGGCGGGGCGACTTTCACGCCATCACCGCAATCGAGGAAAAATTTATTACGGACTTCGAAGAAGTTGGCAACAAAGTTTACGAAGAATCGGGTTCGGAAGAGCTCAGGATTTACCGTACCGCTAAGCTCCCGGCCACGACGGCACCGGACATTGCTGAATATATCAAAAGCGAGACAGCCCAGATTGATTTCCAGGTCATGGGCGGAGCTTTGTCCAAATCACGCGACCTTGCCTACGTGTATGGCACTGCGACGATCAAGACCTCCAAAGACCAGCACATCAAAACGGCAAAGGGCAGCTACGTGCGTATCTGGAAAAAAGAGGATGGCGACCATTGGAAAATTGTCGTTGATATACTCTCGCAAGGTTGATTGAAAATGCCAGTCTACCAGGACCGGTCAATGCAGTAAAACGGTGGCCGCGCGCTACACTTCCTTTCCCTCATAATAGTGCTGCCAGAGCTCATATAGCTTGTCATCGGTGATCGGATTTAAGGCAACCAGGTTGAGCTTCACGAAGACACGATTTTCCTGCATCTGCAACTCTCCATTGTCATTTTCCCACCGGATATCACAAGACACCTCGTCGCCCAGATTCTTCCGGGGCACGATCAACGCCTGATCAGCCGGGATCTGGTAATGTGCAGAGTATCTCTTATGCAAAGAATCAATGATTTTGTATGGCTTATTCAAGTGAATGTTCATAGCGTGGCGAACCTCGCGAAGATTATGCTTACAGGTCATGCCGGATTAATAGTCCGGTCAGCATGTTTCCGGATCAACTTTCTAGATCGCCGGCAGCGTAATCTTCACGAAGGGAATTTCCCCGGCGTCTTAAAGACCAGTGAAGGCAACAACAACGGCGCTAAAGACTTGAAATGCGCCCAGAGATACCTGTCCGGTTGTCAAACCGGTCAGCGTTTCCGGGCGCATTCAGGTCAACGGTAGAACTTAAAAGCTCATACCGCGTGAGCGGCCTGGTTTGCCGCTAGGATTTCAGCAGTCTAACGTTGACCGCGTTCATCCCTTTTTTGCCACGCTGTTCTTCGTATTCCACCTTATCATTTTCCTTGACCTTGTCGATCAGTCCGGACGAATGAACGAAGATGTCTTCACCCGCGCCTGACGGCTTAATAAAACCAAATCCTTTGGCTTCATTAAAGAATTTTACTGTGCCTTGCATGTATTGATTATGTTACTAATCTCGTGAATTGTCAGGCAAAACGATAGCTTTACCCGGCCGATATTTCAGCATTGACGAGAAATTTCGCCATCCGACGCCCAAAAATATCGTGCCTGCCAAGGTTTTTGTTATCGGCCGACAATCCTGTATCTTTAATATACTTTATTAACGGAAATTTCAATCGTCTAATCTCCTGTATCGCCCCACCGGGGTAGGCATTTGTTTCCCGAGAGCCTTAAATAAGGTAATTGTCGCTCTTTAACCACATGATTTTCGTAACCGCGAACCAAACACCGATCCGCACGGATCCGAATCGACATATGCTTCTTATTGCCGGGCTTTGCCGGCAGGCGCTGGATTTTTATCCGTTCAGCGGTGTCGGCGGTCGGCATAAAATTCACCCTAAATACCAATAAGCAACGAACCAGACAAAAATGGCAAAACCACAAGGATCACCCAGCAAACAGGAAATCGAGAAGAAGAAACTTCAGAAACGCAAAGAAAAAGAACAACGGCGGGAGGAGCGCCGCGCGGCTGCAAAAGAAGGCAAGTCACTCGACGACATGATCGCTTATGTCGATGAAGATGGCAATATCACCAATACCCCGCCTGATCCGGGCAAAAAGAAAACCGTAAACACTGAAGACATTGTTATTGGCGCTAAAGCGCGCGACGATGAAAAAGAGCCCGCGGGCCGTACCGGCACCATCACCTTCTTCAATACCTCAAAAGGCTACGGCTTTATCCGCGACGACCAGTCCCGGGATAGCGTTTTCGTTCACATTAACGCCCTTTCCGAACCGGTCAAGGAAAACGACAAAGTCTCGTTT
>DASPNN010000577.1:0-5871 GCA_035626495.1 Chryseosolibacter sp. | reverse complement strand
CAAAAAACCGTAACTATAGATACTATAGCCACCAATATCAAAAAGCACGGGACGCATAAATGCCAACTGGGGTTTTCAGAGTTATTGCCGGCAAACTTACTACTGTTGCCTATATGAAATCCGATAGATAACATTGGCATGGTCGTCAGATACAAGCAGCGACCCGTCTTTTAGCTCGAGCACGTCCACCGGGCGACCCCACACTTTCTGATCTTGATCATTCAACCATCCGCTCGCGAACGTCTCATGTCCGGAGGATTTGTTGTTGACAATCTTAACCGTGCTGATGTTATAGCCAATTTTTTTGTCGCGGTTCCAGGATCCGTGCTTTGCCACGAAAATTGTGTTCTTATAAGTCGCCGGGAACATGTTACCGGTATAAAACTTCAAGCCGAGCGGTGCCACGTGCGGACCGAGCTTCTCCACCGGAGCTGTGAACTGTTTGCAATCTTTTTTGCTTCCAAATTCGGGGTCCTTGACGGAGCCCTCGTGACAATACGGATAACCGAAATGCATTCCTGCTTTGGGCGCCACGTTAAGCTCGCAGTTCGGAATATCATTTCCCATCATATCCCTTCCATTGTCTGTAAACCATAATTCTTTCGTTTCAGGATGCCATGTGAATCCGACTGTGTTTCGAACTCCTTTGGCAAAGATCTCACGCCCGGTGCCATCGGCGTTCAACCGCGTGATGCTGGCAAAAATTTCGTCTTTCGATTCACAGATATTACACGGCGCCCCGACGGGAACATAAAGCTTCCCATCCGGACCGAACGCTATGTATTTCCACCCATGATGACCCTCAGTAGGATAGGTGTCATTAATGACCACCGGCTGTCCGGGATTTGCAAGTTTAGACTCGACACCGGGAAACTTCAGAATGCGGCTGATTTCAGCCACATAGAGATCACCATCTTTGAAGGCGACACCATTCGGACTATTCAGGCCCGACCCGATCACCCACTTTTTATCAGCCTTGTTATCGCCATCGGTATCGCGAATGGCAAATACCTTGTCGCCGGCCCGGTTGCCCACATAAACAATTCCCGCAGGACTGATCGCCAGCGACCTTGCGTTCTCGACTTCAGCATAAACTTCGATTGTGAACCCCGCTGGCAATTTAATCTTGTCGAGCGGTAATTTGCTGGAACCGCCTGTGATTGCAGGCAAACTTCCGTCGTCGGCACCGACCGTAGCCGCGGCCGTGTCGGACTCGGTCTTCGTGGCCGATTCATTTGAACCGGCGTTGCTGCAGGCGAGCAAGGAGACGAAGACAATCGGTGAAAGGATTCTGGGCGTGCGCATATTGGTGATTTACGGTAAAACTAAACTCTCTTCAACGTCGACGTTTGTGAATTTACACAGAAGGCCGGCAACGAACTTTCCTCCGATATAATACATTTTCTGTGAATCGATCGCATAAGTCGTTATTTTTGCGACTTCTGCCTGACCGGATGTCTGCCGGTATTTGTAAATCGGGCAGGCTGCTTTCTGTAATTTACTGATTTTCAATATTATCATGGTGTCCGTCACGAATCTGTCATACTACATCGGGGGCCGTGCTCTGTTCGAAAACGCGAGCATGTTCATCAAACCGAAGGACAAGATCGGACTGATCGGCCTCAACGGCCGGGGTAAGTCGACCTTGCTAAAGTTAATCAACGGGGACTACACGCCCAGCAGCGGCTCCATCAGCAAAAGCAACGACTGCACCATCGGTTTTCTCAACCAGGATCTCCTTTCATACCAGACGGAAGATGCCATTGTTACAGTTGCGATGGAAGCATTCAAAGACGCCGTTGACACGCAGCGTAAAATCGAGCAGATCCTTCACAAGCTGGAAACAGAATACTCCGATGCCCTCGTGGAAAAGCTTACAAAATTGCAGGAAAAGTTCGACCATCTCGATGGGTATTCTATGCAAGCAAAAGCGGAAGAAGTGCTGGAAGGGATCGGTTTTTCTACAGCCGATTTGCACAGACCACTCAAAGAGTTCTCCGGCGGATGGCGAATGCGGGTGATGCTCGCCAAACTACTTCTGGAAAAACCTTCGTTGCTCATGCTCGACGAGCCTACCAACCACCTGGACCTTCCATCGATCGAGTGGGTGGAAAATTACCTGAGAAACTATGAAGGCGCGGTCATTGTCGTATCGCATGACCGTAGATTTATTGACAACGTCGTAAGCCGTACCGTCGAAGTAACTCAGCAGCAGCTGTTCTCCTACGAAGGAAACTACTCTTTCTACCTCCAGGAAAAGGAGCTTCGCCAGGAAATCCAGCAAAACGCCTACGAGAACCAACAACAAAAGATCCGTCAGACCGAACGATTCATCGAACGGTTCAAAGCGAAAGCAACGAAAGCCAGGCAAGTACAGTCACGGGTGAAAGCGCTGGAGAAAATGGACATGATCGAGGAAGTGGTCGACGACACGGCGGCGGTGAATTTCAGATTCAAGTTTAGTCAGCAGCCTGGTCGCTTTATTGTCACGCTCAAAGACGTGTCTAAGTCATACGGACCGGTACAAATTTTAAAAGACACTTCGGCGACGATCGAACGCACGGACAAGATTGCCCTGATCGGAGCAAATGGAAGGGGAAAGTCTACCCTCCTGCGGATTCTCGCGGGGGAAGAGCCGATTCAGGGTGAACGCACGATCGGGTACAACGTGATTAAAGCGTTCTACGCACAACACCAGCTTGAATCCCTGCATGTCGACAATGAAATCCTCGAAGAACTTTTGCAAGCGGGGTCGGGCAAGACCGAGCAGGAGCTGCGCAACGTTCTGGGTTGCTTTCTTTTTTCGGACGAAGACGTGTTCAAAAAGATCAAGGTCCTGTCGGGCGGAGAAAAGTCGCGGGTTGCCCTTGCAAAAACCCTCATTTCTGAGGCGAACTTTCTTTTGTTGGATGAGCCTACCAACCACCTGGATTTTATTTCGGAGAACATCCTGATACAGGCGTTACAGCAGTTCAAAGGGAGTTTTGTCGTGGTCTCCCACAACCGCCATTTCGTCAGCCAGATTGCCAACAAGATCTGGTATATCGAAGATCAACAGATCAAGGAATATCCGGGCACATACGAAGAGTACGAATACTGGAAGAAGAAAAACGAGCAGATGGTACCGTCACCCACGCCGAAGCCGCAGCCGGTACCGAAGCCTGTGAAGGCCTCAACCGATGCGCGCGCAAAGACGCCGGCACCCGATGCGCAGTTAAAAAAGCTCGAGAAAGAGTTGAAGAAAGCCGAGGAAGAAATCGAACGCCTGGAGAAACTCAAAAGTGAGGCCGAGCTTGAGATGTCGACGCCTGAGGTGTATGGGGATTTCGTTCGACTGAAAATGTCGCAGGAAAAATTCGCATCAATCAGCAAAGAGCTTACTGAAGCGAACGCAGCCTGGGAAAGGATTGCAACCGCGATCGATGACCTGGGTTAGTGAAGTCCAAATCCGAGTTGGATGCAGATTCTTTCCATATCGCGAACTACGTTGAATTTATAAGGCACAGGACCCCACTCGGGCGACCACTCCGGCGATTCGGTATACCTGATGCGTTGGAATTTGTAGCCGGCGATAACGTACATGCTCCATTTTTCCGACCTGATCCTGTACCCGAGCGAGGGATAGGTCATCCGTCCCCCTTCTTCTTTGAAGACGACGAAAGCAAACTCCCGATCTATGTGGCGGACGATGGAAGGGCCGGCGGAAAATTGCACAAAAAACCCTGAGTTTGGCGATCTGCCAAGGTCCAATCCAATGGAGCCGTATACGGGTACGATGTTCCATTCATGATAAGAATCCAATGACAGGCCTGCAGCCATCGAAAGCCATTTCCAGCGGACGCCGTGAATCATTGAGGCAGAGACCGTATGTCCACCATTCTCCCTCTTGCCGAGCAGCCCGCCAGCCGTAAATTGATTAAAGTAAGTCAGCGCGAATCGCGATGTATCGATGCGAACGCTATCTCCTTGCGCACGCGCAGTGGTTGCGAGGATGACCAGAGCCAGACATATCACCGACCTAGGGATTGTCATTCACCACAGCAATCTTGCTCAGGAATTTGATGTTCGCGGGATCGGAGTAATCGTACTGGAATATCCCATCTTTTCCGATCATGATAAGGTTATTGTTGTAGGGGATAACATCAAAGGCATCGATGTTGTTGTAATGCGCGAGCTGTTTCTCCGGAATTTTCTTGTAGTCTGAGGCATCATAAACCTTCAGGCCCTGGGCGCCATCACATACAAACAAGGTGCTGTTGTCGATCCCAAGGCCATGTGGGTTATGCATTGGATGGATGGCGAGCAACTGCGGATTGGTGAGGTCTTCGATGTTGATGACCTCAAGTTGGTTGGTAAAACCTTCACATTCGGTACCGGAGCGCAATGTTACATATGCGTAAGAGTCTTGAACGACAACCGGATCACAAACACGAACGTGCGCATAGGTGCTGATTCTTTCGGGTTGTTCGGGGTTGGACACATCCAGGATGTGCATTCCAGTTCTCGAACCGATAAAGAGGTTTTGCTTATAGGGAAAGATCGTCTCGATATCCCAGGATATGGTAGTCCGGCCCTTCACAACGGGATCGGTTAATTGAGTGATATCAACGGTTTGCACATCGCCTCCATCCAGCATATAGAGATGGTTTTCATTGATGGTAAACCGGGCCATGGAGCCACCAACTCCGGGGCCAGAGCCGTTCCCCGGAGCAATGGCAGCTGCCGAATTAAATGCCGCGTCTGCGCGAAGTAAAAATCCATCTTCGTAAAAAATTCCACCCCAGGGCTGAATGTTAGCATCGCAGTCTGATTCATAAACCTTAACTTCTGTCTGCTCGACCCACTCCGTGATAAGGCCTTTGCCAGCATCCAAATAGAACCCCAGGGTGTTATAGTTAGAAAAGACATTCTCGAGTCTATTAATCTCATGAATGTTTTCAATGTTTGAAATATCAAGCAGGACCAGGTCGATGTAACTGTCGGCGTAAAGGATGTTCCCTTTTACGGCGAGGTCATAGCTGCCGGGTATGTTGATAAAGTGAACATGCCGCGGTGCGGCAGGGTTGCTGTTATCGATGACATGGATGCCTTTCCCCGGAGCGTTTACAAAAAGCCAATGATCCTTGATATAGATTTTTCCAACTGTCTCAACAGGCTTTGGGTCAGTCAATTCGACGCTGGTGCGCAGTTCGGTCAACGAGGTATAAACCGGCGCGTAATAGACGTATTCGTGTGTTACTTCGCACGTATCGGTGCAACTCTCCAGAATAACGCTGATCCCAAGCAAACCGGTGAGGAAAATGATCGCGTAAAGCGAGACGTGAATTCTTTTTTTCAAACGTGCGTTGAGGGCTTCCATATCGGGGTCGTTTGATGATTGGACCCTCGAAGCCCTGGCCGGGTTGGAATCCTACCGAAAAATATAGCGGAACCGTACGCCGAGGTCGAAGATGACCGGAACTGATTCGATACCGACTTCGCTCTTATAGACGGATTTCAGCGGGTAACGCAGTCCTGGGTTTACGGCGATCCGATAGCGATCCCCCACACGATAGGTGACCTCTGTGCCAAGCAATCCGCTAAAGTTCAGCGGTCTGTAGGGGGAGTCCTTGCCCCTGCCCTGTTCGATTTCTTCGAGCTCGCCACCATCAGCAGTTTTCCGGTTCTTGATGAACAGATCGGTTGCAAGACCACCATTGAGCTGGATTCCGAATTTCCGGTTCAAAAGCACGTAACCGGCCTGAAGGGGCACACTCACGTACGAGACATTATTATTCACGGTGTAGGGTGCGGTTGTAACGAACCGGTTATCCTGCTCTGCGATGTTTGCCAGCTTCGCGAACTCGTTGAGCGACAAGGGACGGAAGGTTT
>DASPNN010000576.1:0-13985 GCA_035626495.1 Chryseosolibacter sp. | reverse complement strand
AAACGACTTCATACGAAATGTTTGTTATGGTTTCTTTTCAAGTTTCTTTAGCTCCAAATCGATGAACTCCCGCGAGAGCCACCGCGACCCGATCATCACTCCGGCAATGTCTCGCGTGTTCCGGATGTCGGTGAGTGGATTTGAATTTAGCAATACCATATCGGAGACGGCGCCAACGCGGATCGTGCCGGCATCCGATTGATTCAGGTACTTTGCAACGTTAAGGGTACCGGTCATAAGCGCCTCATACGGTGTTAGCCCGGCAGCCACCAGGTATTCGAGCTCATTGTGCGTGGAAAAGCCCGGCACGTTAAACACCTGTGGCGCATCGCAGCCGAGCAAAAGTCCAACGCCGGCATCCTGACATGCCTTGATCAAACGGCGTCGCAGCGCAACGAAGTCCTTGATCTTTCGTGGATCATATGATGGATTTGCAAGCAGGTTTTTTTTTGCCGTGATCCACTGCTCCACAACCGGTGGACTCATATAGATCGCATGCGGGTCGTTCTTGAAGGATGTTGCGTCGTAGTCCGGGTGAAACCACCGTTCGGCCAGCGACTGCGTGGGCACCACCCATATGTTGTTTTCCCTCAGCGCGCGTGTCAGCCTGGGGATTTGACGCTCGTCAGCCCGGTCGGCAACAAACATCCCGAACAAACCGGTTTGTTGTTCCGTCATATTCTCAATTCCGGGAACTAGCCCTTCGACAAAGCCATCCAGGTGATCGATGGAAGAATACTCAGACTCGATGGCATGCCATACTCCGACGCCGAACGAAACGTGCCCCACATAAGGAATATTGACCGCCCGCGCGGTTTTTGCAATGGCATCGAACTCCGCCCGTGTGAGTCCGGGATGTAGTTTCAAAAAGTCATAACCCAGGCTTTTTTGTTTTTGCACCATTTCAGACGCCTGTTCCGGTGATGTGACACTCATTCCGTTGAAAGACGGACCCGTTGTATAGAAATGAGGGCCGGGTACTTGTCCATTGCCGACCATGGCGCGAAGCTCAAGATGTTTCGGGTGTCCCAGCATTCCACGGATCGTTGTGATCCCATTGGCCAGAAAGAGCATCAAAACTTCCTTCATCGGGGCGAGATCCTCTACAGGAGGCACGTGCGCGTGCATTTCCGCCAGCCCCGGGATGAGAAATTTTCCTTTTCCGTCAATGATTAAGGCGGACTTCGAAAATGTCATCTTCGCTGCGTCTCCCATCGAAACGATCTTGCCGCCTTTAACGACAACCGTCTGGTTATCAAGAACATTTTCTACGTTCATCGGCACAACCGAAACGTCTCGGATCACGATTTCGCGATTGTCGTCAGGTGTTGTTTGCTGCGGCTGAGCCACCTGTGGAATCAGCAGGACAAGCGATAGTAAAACAGCCTTCATCTGGCCTGAATTTTTTCGATAAGTTCATTAAAAGTTGCTTGTCATTCGACGAAAATGGGTGAAGGGTGGCAGAAGTTGTTGGATGGCTTTAAATGGACTTTTTTTACCGTAAAGAATGTTCTATTTTGCCGGCTTAACCGAAAAATTTTGAACTACGAACAGACGATTGCCCTCTACCAGCCCACACTTCATGCGATTGCAATGAGGTTTCTTCGCTGTAAGGCAGACGCCGAAGACGTTGTTCAGGAGACTTTTATCAAATGGTTGAATGCAGAGCACGAAAAGATCCAGAACACCAAGGCGTACCTTATTCGTGCGGTCACGAATAACTGCATCAATCACCTGAATGCCCTTAAAAGGAAGAAGGAGCAGTATCTGGAAAACCTTCAGTGGCCCGAATTCATCGAAAAGCTGAAGGACACCGACTTTTCCACCCTCGATTTCGAAGCCGAGGTCGCCAAGGCCCTCCACCTCGTTCAGGAAAAGCTTGAACCCCTGGAACGGGCGGTCTATTTGCTCAAAGAAGTGTTTGACTTCGACTATCAGGCACTGCAACAGCTGCTTAATAAGAAACAGGATCACTGCCGGCAACTCCTGTGTCGTGCAAAGAAAAAGATGAATGACGAGCGGGACAATTTCACAGCGGCCATTGAACCTCGAAAGACCGCTTTGGTGGAGGCTTTCAAACGCGCCTGCGATTTCGGACAGGCAAGCGAGCTGGTAAATCACCTCCGCCAGGATGTTGGTCGTGCCCTTTCAAAAAAATAATTCTTATTTTTTTCAATAATTCTGTCACAAAACCGGGATGCCATTGTCTTGGGATTGCCGGCTGTGCGCCAATGCGGCCGGTAGCTAATTTTTAACCAAAACCTGTAAACTTTCATGGCCATCATTTTCACCTTTTTTGTAGCGCACTGGTACTTGTCGCTGTTTTTTCAGACGTTTTTCCTTCACCGCTACGCTTCGCACCGGGCATTCACGATGAGTAAGACCACGGAGAAAGTCTTTTTCGTCCTTACCTGGATTTTTCAAGGGTCGAATTATCTGAGTCCCTACGGGTATGGTGTGATGCACCGGATGCATCACGCTTTTGCTGATACAGAAGACGATCCGCATTCACCCAAATATGACGAGACCATCTGGAATATGATGTGGAAGACCAAGACAATCTACTCTGCGATCGCGAACCGCCGGATGGCCGTAGATTCCCGTTTCACAGAAGGTGTGCCGCAGTGGGAAGCTTTCGACAAATTTGCCCGTTCCTGGCCCTCACGTCTTTTTTGGGGCGTGATGTATACCATGGTGTACGTTCAGTTTGCGACAACCTGGTGGCTTTGGTTGTTACTGCCTCTGCAATTCTTGATGAGTCCGATACACGGTGCGATCATCAATTGGTTCGCCCATAAGTACGGCTACCGGAATTTCGAAGTCAAAGACACGTCGCGCAACTTCCTGCCTTTCGATTTCCTGATGATGGGTGAAAGCTATCATAACAATCACCACAAGAACGGCAGCCGCGCCAATTTCGGTGGCATTCGGTGGCATGAGTTCGATCCGACTTTCCAGGTAATCCGTCTGTTGGACAAGCTCAAGGTAATCCGGCTTGTTCGTACAAAATCCGTAAGTATGGAAAACGTCCAGAAAGCTGCCTGACGCCTAAGAAACTTAAATATAAAACCGCCGACTCAGGTCGGCGTTTTTTTTTGCCTGGGCCCGACCATGCTACATCGGAGCTTCGTAATGAAACGTATCGTTGTCCTTCGAGCCGCTCGGCTTGCGTGGAGACCTGCCCTTGCGGTGGTGGTGTTTACGGTGAGGGTCCGGTGCTGATTTCCGCTTGGCCTTCGTTTCGGCCTCTGTCTTTTTGTTGACGATGGCCCCGTTGTCATTTTCCCCTTCGGTCGACACTGCGCCTTCCGTCGGCTCGATCTTCACGCCGTACGTGTCTGCGTATACCTTGGTGAATTCTGCACCGAACAAAAGGATCATCCCCGCATATGAGACCCACAACATGATCAGTATGATAGATCCCGCGGCGCCATAGGTGGACCCGGGATTACTGTGACCAAAGTAGAGCCCGAGCAGGAACTTCGCGATCACAAACAAAACCGAGGTGAGTAAAGCGCCGACCCAAACATCTTTCCAGCGGATCTTGGCATCGGGCAGAAACTTGTATATGGCCGCGAACAACAGCGTGCTTACGCCGATTGATAAGACAATGTCCACTGCGCTGAACAAAACAACCAGCGATTCCGATATGTTGCTCGACACCCACTTGCTGACTGTCGTAACGGCTGCCGATAGGACAAGGGAAACCAGCAAGAGGAATCCAATGACCAGCACCAGCCCGAATGAAAACACCCGATCCCTGACAAGCTTCAGCAGCTTTTGTTTCGGCTTGGGTTTGACCTCCCACATTTTATTCAGGATTTGCTGGATCTGGTAGAACACCCCCGTCGCGCCAAACAACAAGGTGGCTACGCTTAAAACAGTGGCCAAGCCCGTGCCCTCGCTTTTGCTTGCGTTGGCAACCATCTCTTCAATGGAACGTGCCGTGTCGCCCCCGACGAGGCCGCCCACCTGGCTGCTGATCTGGCTGGTTACTGCTTCATGGCCGAAGAAGTATCCGGCAAGGTTCACGATAATGACCAGCAATCCGGGGAGCGAGAATATTGTATAATAGGCAACGATAATACTGTTGCTGAACGGCTCGCGCTCGCTCCATTCCCGGTAAGTATCTTTAAAAAGAGCACCGAAGTTCTTGAAGGTTCGCCGGATCTTCATAGTCGCATATTTATTGCAGAGGAGCAAAAAAACATGCCTGACAGCAGGTGGTAAGCGGAAGGGGCTGGCTGGCAGAAACCGGAAAGGGGACTGTGGAACCGTCGCTTTTCCGGATGTGACTTCACCCGTGGACGCTTTTGTGAATCCGTGTCCCCGGCGGCCTCCTGACAAAGGGGGCCACGCCGTCAGTGAATTAGCACACCTCCTTCAATTTCAGGATCTCACGGTTGAGCGTTTTGATGATGCCTTCAGTGAGATGATTGAAACGAATGATTTTGTGCTGGAGATCTTCATCTTTTTCGCCATGAATAAATGCCTGTTTCAAATCGTCGATGATGTAGGTGTACTCAAGGTCGTCGAGCAGGATCAACGTGGACTTTACTTTATGCGAGACGTTATGAAGTGTGCGCCGGTCTTCCGAATAATAGGATCGGTACGAGGCCTGTTGCAGTTCTCGCAAGTTTCGGATCATCATGCCAACCAGTTCAGAGCGAAAGTCGGCATCGCTGTCGGAATACAAATTCAGCTTTAGTCGCAATGGCCTGCAATCAATCATCTCGGGGATCGTGTATTGATTGATTTTGAAATGCAGGTCAGAGGGATTGAGCGGCTTGCTGACGAAGTCGTTCATGCCTAACACCTCGGCCTTTTCTTTTGTGTCCGCGGTGGTGGAGGCAGTATAGGCCAGGATCGGTACATTTTGAAAATATGGGTCGGGAAGCGAACGGATCTTTGATGTGGCCTCGCAGCCGTCCATGGTTGGCATATTGATATCCATCAGGATCAGTTGGAAACTTTTCTGCTGAACGACATTCAAAGCTTCAAGGCCATCCTTTGCGACGGTAACTTCGACACCCCATTTACCCAGCACCTGGGAAGCTATTTTTTGATTGACGAGATCATCTTCGACGAGCAGGATATTCATAAGTCACATCTGGTTTGCGTCGAAGACTGCAAGTACTGAACCATTTCGGCCAGGTCCGGCCCGGGCCACGCAAGGTTACATTGAAATTACTCCGATCGATGGCCTAGCAATGTCGTAGGGCATGAGAGCGTAAATGACGATTTTATGCGGTTTCCGGCCAAAACGCCACCTTTTCAATGAGTATTTGATATTCCCAGCGCTGTAATCGGCAGCCGTACTGTCTGTATGAAAAGGATCGTTTCGGAAAAAAATCGCGTCTATTTTACAGACGCGCTATTCCTAAATAGGGAAAAACAGGTCGTGAAATGAAACAAAACGAGGGCCGGGATTGGCGATTAGAAGTCGTTGCCGTCGGGGAATTCAAGGTTGCACTCCTGTTCGAGCAGCTCAATGAAACGCGACGCATTGTTAATCATTTTTTCGCGTTTGGCAGCTTCTGGAAGAAACAGGTGCTCATCGCCCAGGATATACTGGTATTGAATGCGAAGCTCTCGCAGGATGATGCAAAAGCTTTCGATGTGGTCCACACTCTTTTGACGCTCTTCAATTTCATCGGCATCGGAGATCTCTTCGACCATACTGCAGAAGATCTTTTCATTCTCAACAACTTCCTCGTAAAATTCAATTAACAGCTTCGTGTTAATCTCCTTCTCAACAAGTTTTTGCATCAACACCGTAGCATCCATGCTGTAGCCTGCATTCATAATACTCGAGGGGTTAAACTGTGAATGTTTGTCCGAATCGCCGGCTCCAGTTGGGAAGCCTGTATGCAAAGAAGACACAAATAGTGAAATAAAGCTGAACGCTTTTCAGTCAAATCATACATCCTTTGAAATAGGTGATACAGCAGCTTAATGTTGATTTATTGCCCCTTAACGCGTTTTTAAGCAACCCATCGACCGTTAAAGTTCGGCCAACAACGCCTCCAGATCGAGCGGTCGTGTATACATTTCCAGGCTGCCGTCCGGCTTTTTTGGCCATTGCTTCCGGGGTCGATCCCAATAAAGCTCGAGACCGTTCTGGTCTGGATCGTCGAGGTAAAGTGCTTCCGAAACACCGTGGTCTGATGCGCCGGTAAGTGGATGGCCAGCCGTGCGCAGGCGGTCAAGAATCGATGCAAGGTCGCGCCGGGTAGGATACAAAATGGCGACATGGAATAATCCTGCAGAATGAACCGGCGCTGGAGGAGCGCCCTTGCTGTACCACGTATTGAGACCGAGGTGGTGATGATAGCCACCTGCCGACACAAATGCAGCTTGGGTACCGTATCGTGTAACCAGCTCGAAGCCCAGCAGCCCGCAATAGAACTGAAGGGACCGTTCAAGGTCTGAAACTTTCAGGTGTACGTGACCAATGCGCGTTTGATCCGGGATTTTATAGTCGGCCATGGCCTTGGATTCCAGAATGCAATTACGAAAATATTGGGCGCCGCGCCATTATATCGGGTTTATATTTTAGGAGCGCCTGCGACGGGAAACCGATTTGAGACTCAATACATTATGGTTTCGGCGATCTTCATTTTTTTACATTTTCACCCCCGGAATTGTAAGCACGCAGCCACCGCCACTTCCTTTGCATGCCGGCACATGCCCGCCCACCAAACCCTGACTTTATGGAAATGCTTAAGCAAAGTTTTTCGCGATTGCGGCTGAACAGATTGACGGTTACAGCCACCACGATCCTGCTCATTTTATGTCTGATTTCCTGTTCCGACGATGACGAGGCAACACCATCGATCGTTTCAATTTCTCCCGAGTTTGGCAAGGCTGGCGATGAAGTGCTCATCAACGGCCGGAACCTCAACCAGGTAACCGAGGTGCACTTTAACACGGTCAATGCTCCTATGAAAACAAAGGCGAATGATATGATCGTTGTCGATATTCCGGAGGGTGCAACGACGGGGAAGATTTCGTTGCTCTATCCCGGCGGTGTTGTGGAGTCAGAGGAGGATTTTGCGGTTGAAATCGAACCGGTCGTTGTTTCGGTTTCCGACTTCGAGGAAGCCGATGCAGAAACACGCTGGGGTAAAGCGGAGGACGCCGGCGAAATTCAGACGAGTGCGATCACCGCTGAAGGTGATGGTCATTTTTTCAGACTGAAGGGTTCAGATGCGAACCTCAATTATTGGGTGGGAGGCCGGTATACGGGTACTTCCGGATCCAGCGATCCGCTCGGTATCACAGAAACCGATCCTGAGAAAGTGTATTTCAATGTGGATATAAGAAGCAATGCGGCCGTCAGTAATGCCAACCCGCATTTGGCGAAGCTGGTATTCGAAGTGTTCGATGCTGCAGCCGCCAACCAAACAAAAAATTGGGAAATTGACTTCAACGTTACATGGACGACGTGGAAGACAATCAGCGTCCGTGCCGATAAATTTCACCGCTGGAACGGGAATGGCTTCGACCCATTCTCCGGCGACATCACAACGGCATGGGTAGTCGCACTTTATCTAACCGGAGGATCATCCACAGTTTACGATTTTTCGTTCGACAACGTTCGGTTTTCCGAGGGCGCTCCCCTGGGAGAAGTCATCAATCCTTAAGCTCGATATGAGAACCGTTTGCGCGCGTTTTCTCGCGTACTTGGTTGCCGCGCTGCCTGTGGCTTCATGCTCTGACGATGCCGACGGCCCCGTCGTGAAAATTCATGATCCGGTGCCGGTAGAGAAAACAGCGGATGCAGCGATCTACGCGCACATGATGCCGTGGTTCGAGACGCCGGCATCCAACAACGGCGCCTGGGGTATACACTGGACCATGGCGAACAGGAACCCCGAGGTGGTCGACGCGTCCACCGGAACCCGCCAAATTGCGTCCCACTTTTATCCGCTGATCGGTCCTTATGCATCCGGGGACCCGGACGTAATCGAGTATCAGCTGCTGCTGATGAAATACGCCGGCATTGATGGGGTATTGATCGACTGGTATGGAACGATCGATCTTTATGACTATGCCGCAAATGAAAAAAACACACGCAAGATCGTGACTCTTGCGTCGAAAGTAGGATTGAAATACGCCCTGGTTTATGAAGACCGGACAATAGCCACTGCGTTGGATGCCGGAAAGATCAGCAATGGCGTGACGGCTGCAAAAGCTGATATGCAATTTATCAGCGCCAATTACATGAATTCATCTTCTTATTTGGAAGTCGATGGAAAACCGGTGCTGCTCGTTTTCGGCCCGCAATATTTTCACTCGGAGCCGGAATGGAACGACATCTTTTCAGTGTTTCCGGTAAAACCGCATTTTTGGACTTTGTGGTATGAATCCGGGGAAGCGGGTGCGAATGCGACGGGAGAGTATGCGTGGGTTTACCAGGATCAGAATTCACACGACACCCACCTGTCCAATTTTTATAACAGGTCCATCACCCGCACCAAGGTCGGGTCGGCCTATCCAGGCTTTCGCGACTTCTACAAACAGGGCGGATGGGGTGAAAACTATTTTCTGATCGAACACAACGGCACCGCTACATTCGAGCAAACGCTCGACCTTGCGCTCGAAAACGCCACGCACATCCAGCTCAATACGTGGAACGACTACGGCGAGGGAACGATGATCGAGCCCACGGCCGAGTTCGGCTACGCCTATCTGACAACGCTTCAGTCCGCGCTCGGAGTTCCGTACTCGCTAACTGAGCTGGAATTGATTGCCCGCCTATACTCCCTGCGGAAGAAATATTCGGATATTGAGACAAATCATCAGCTCGATCAGGCATTCAACTACCTCGTTTCATTGAAGATCACCGACGCGTCGGCGATCCTGAGTTCCATCGAATAGACATTTCGTTGTCCTGGCTTTCTCTATCAATACCACCTGTCGCGCTGGGTTTTGCCACAAGCAGGTCACGATTGATGAGGACTTACCTGTAAATTTCACCATCGTACGATGACGACTGGGTCAGTGGTAATCTTTGAATTCAAATCGATTTCAACGATTTACTCTTTAATATATATAGACTTTTGCCAAGCAACCATTCGCAAACGTTTTAAAAAGATCAAAAATCTTGTTTTTACTTTTTTCGCTTATTATCTTCAATTCATCAGCAACTAAACACAAGGCCTATGGGAAAAGTCAGAGACATCCTTAAACAAAAAGGAACTGCCATTTTCTCTGTAAAGCCAGCCATCACGGTTTATGAAGCTTTGGAGCTCATGGTTGAAAAAAATATCGGAGCCCTTTTAGTGAGCGACCAGGGTAAATTTGTCGGCATCTTTACAGAGCGCGATTATGCCCGAAAGGTTATTCTCAAGGGAAAAACCTCAAAGGAAACACTGATCAGAGAGGTCATGACCGAAAATCCGGTCACCGCTACCCCAGACACCAGCATCGATGATTGTATGAAGCTTATGTCTGACAAGGGCATTCGTTACATACCAGTCGTCAACAATGGAGACCTGGTAGGAATGATCTCGATCGGAGACGTTGTCAAGTTCATCATCGATGAACAGCGATACATCATCGAAGACCTTGAGCACTACATCACCGGTCACCACTCAGAACCCATTTAAGCTTTACCCGGTTTGCTTCTTCAAGCAAACCATTTTTATAATTAACAAGACCATTCAATTTTGGAAAACGAAATTCAATATACGTTTCCATTGTGGCCTTTGCTCTTATACGGAGCGATCGTATTGAGCCTGGCCGGCGCCATTATTGGCCTGTCTTATGTACTCGGACAGCGGCATAAAGAGCGTGCAACGGATGAGCCTTACGAAGGCGGTATCCTCAGCACCGGCTCTGCCCGGATGCGCTTCTCCTCGCAGTTTTACATGATCGCCATGCTTTTTGTGATCTTCGACGTGGAGACGATCTTCATTGTGGCCTGGGCGATTGCCTTCGAAGAGCTCGGCTGGTACGGCTATGTCGGCGTGATGATCTTCATCATCCTGCTCGTGGTGGTACTCATTTATGAATGGCGAAACGGGGCCCTCGATTTCGGGCCGGACGGGAAGAAAATACTGCGCGCATACAAGAAACTACAAAACCGATCAGTCAAATGAAATGGTGGCTAAGCAAACCCGATGAACCGGGCGGTGTCGTTCAAGGTTCAAGCTCTTTGCAGGAAACTGTCAAGCAAAGCATTATGCTCACCACCGTCCAGGATCTGGTGGCCTGGGGAAGAAAAAATTCAATGTGGCCATTTCATTTCGGACTCTCGTGTTGTTTCGTGGAAATGGCGACGAGCATGACTCCGAAGTACGATGTGGCCCGTTTCGGCGCCGAGGTTATCCGCGGTACGCCCCGCGAAGCCGACGTTATGGTCATCGCCGGGACGGTCTTCATCAAAATGGCACCCATTATCAAACGGCTGCATGAACAAATGATGGAACCGCGTTGGGTGATCTCCATGGGAAGTTGCGCGAACTCCGGCGGCATGTACGATATCTATAGCGTGGTCCAGGGCGTCGACAAATTCCTGCCTGTGGATGTTTACGTGCCCGGCTGCCCGCCGAGACCGGACGCATTCATGGAAGGACTTATGCTGCTGGCCGAATCTGTTGGAAAAGAACGGCGGCCGTTGACCTGGACCATCGGCGAGCAGGGCGTTATCAGACCTGAAAAAATCGCAGTCAAAGAAAGAAAATATGAACGTTGGAAGGGAATGACCACATTCCGCTCTCCAGACGAAGTGTAAACGGTCTCGACACACCGATGCCGGGAAAAAATAAAAGTTAAGGACAAAATCATGAATGAGATGAGCGACTGATGCCCGAGAACTGAATTGGATACTGATCACTGAACCGGTAGTTCAGAACTGTATGGAAACAAAAAACCGTCTGACGGAGCAATTAAAGTTGAGGTTCAGCGAAGTCCCCTTCGCAGAACAGTCAACCAAGGATGATATCCTCACCCTATGGCTCCCGTTGGACAAATTGAAAGAGGTTCTTTATTATTTGAAAAAGGAAATCTCCAATCCTTTTCCGCTGCTGTATGATCTGACGGCAATCGATGAAAGAACCCGCAAGAAAGATCCTGGCTACCCCTCCAATCACTTCACGCTCGTCTACCACCTTTTTTCGTTTGAACGCAACGCCTTCCTCAGGCTGAAAGTCGCCTTGCGCGATGAATATCCTACCGCTCCCAGTATTGCAAACCTCTGGGCCAATGCGAACTGGTACGAGCGGGAAGTTTACGACATGTTCGGAATCCGTTTCAACGGCCACCCGTACCTGAAACGTATCCTTATGCCCCAAAGCTGGGACGGCCATCCGCTGCGCAAAGAGCATCCGGCACGCGCAACGGAAATGGGTCCCTTTCGTCTTTATGACGAGAAGCAGGACCGGGAACAGGCTCACCTTCAGTTCAATCCCGAGGAATGGGGGTTGGCCCGCCAAAGCGATGACTCGGATTTCATGTTCCTCAATATCGGCCCGCAGCACCCGGGGACCCACGGTGTGCTTCGCATCGTGCTTCAACTCGACGGCGAAGACATCGTAGACGCAATTCCCGACATCGGGTTCCACCACCGCGGTGCAGAAAAAATGGCTGAGCGCCAATCGTGGCATACCTATATTCCTTACACGGACCGCATCGACTACCTCGGCGGTGTGAACAACAACCTGGCTTACCTGCTGGCCGTCGAGGAGCTGGCCGGCATCAAAGTGCCGCACCGCGCCCAGATAATCCGCGTCATGATGTGCGAGTTCTTTCGTATCGCCAGCCACCTTGTGTGGTATGGCACCTTTGCCCAGGACGTCGGACAACTTTCCCCGGTCTTCTATATGTTCTCCGATCGCGAAAAGGTTTTCGATATCGTCGAGGCGGTTTGCGGCGGACGCATGCATCCCAACTGGTTCCGGATCGGTGGCGTGGCCCAGGACCTTCCGAAAGGATGGGAGACTTTGGTCAAAAACTTTATCGACTATTTCCCGAAGCGCCTGCGGGAATACGACGCGCTCGTAATGAAGAACAGCCTGTTCAAGGCAAGAACGGTAGGTATCGGAATCTTTACTCTCGAGGAAGCGATCGAATGGGGGGCAACCGGTGCTCAGATCCGCGCTTGTGGCATGGAATGGGACTTTAGAAAAAAACGCCCGTATTCGGGTTACGAAAATTTTGAGTTCGACATCCCAACTGCAAAAAATGGCGATTGTTACGACCGCGCGCTCGTTCGTGTTGCTGAAATGCGCCAAAGCTTGCGAATCATCGAGCAATGCCTCAAGAATATGCCCGAGGGCCCGTATAAATCCGACCACCCGCTGGCTACACCACCGGTAAAAATGAACACGCTTCAGGACATCGAAACACTGATCACCCATTTCCTGAATGTGACGTGGGGTCCGGTGATTCCATCTGGAGAAGCGATGAGTTGCATTGAAGCCACGAAAGGAGCGAACAGTTACTACGCGGTCAGCGATGGAAACACTTCTCCATACCGGATGCGCGTGCGCACCCCTTCGTTCGCGCACATGCAAATGGTGCCCTACATCAGCAAAGGCTATACGGTTGCCGACTTGCTCAGTATTCTCGGGGCAATGGATTATGTGCTTGCCGACATAGACCGGTAACTCTTAACTAACGATATACGGAATGTTAACGACAGAAGAAAAATACGAGATCGAACAAGCCATCAGCCAGGTGCCGGTGAGGAAGGCAGCTGGCATCGAGGCGTTAAAGATCGTTCAGGAACACCGCCGGTGGATTTCGGATGAAAGCCTCAAAGATGTGGCGGAATACATGCAAATGAGTCCTGAGGAACTGGACTCCGTTGCCACCTTCTACAACCTCATTTTTCGCAAACCCGTCGGTCGTCACGTGATCCTCGTTTGCGACAGCATCAGCTGTTGGGTGATGGGATATGAAAGCCTGAAAGCCGATCTCGAATCGATTTTGAACATTAAATACGGGGAAACGACGGCCGACGGAAGATTCACCCTGCTGCCGAATTGCTGTCTGGGTACATGCGACTGCGCGCCGGCGATGATGATTGACAACGATCTCTACCGGAACGTCAAGGCATCCACGCTTGAAGAGATATTGAATAAATACGAATAAGCATTCAGGGGCTATGGAGAAACCGCTCACCGAACATATCAGGAAGGATAAAAAACCGCTGACACTGAAAGAATATGAAAACGTCGGGGGTTATCAGGCATTACGGAAAGTGATGAAGGGAACAACGCCTCAGGATTTACAGGCTTTGGTGAAAGAATCGAACCTCCGTGGCCGTGGTGGAGCCGGTTTTTTTACGGGTTTGAAGTGGAGTTTTGTTCCGTTAAACGCTCCCAAACCCAAGTACCTGATCGCAAACGCTGACGAAATGGAGCCCGGTACATTTAAAGACCGGATCTTGCTTGAGTCAACGCCCCATCAGCTCATCGAAGGAATGATACTGTCGGCGTATGCCATTCAGGCGAATGAATCATTTGTTTTCCTCCGATGGGCGTATAAGCAGGCGGCTGTCGCGATCTCGGAAGCAATCGCCGAGGCGAAGCTCGCCGGCTATCTCGGTAAGAATATTCTTGGCTCTGGTTTCGATCTGGAAATGCATCTGCATACTGGAGTAGGGCGATACATGTGCGGCGAAGAGACGGCCTTGCTTAACTCCCTGGAAGGGAAACGTGCGACGCCGCGCGCGAAACCACCGTTTCCCCAAATCAGCGGACTTTTCGGGAGGCCGACCATTGTGAACAATGTAGAAACACTTTGTAACATTCCACACATCGTCAATAAAGGATCCGACTGGTTCAAAGCACTGAGCCGCACCAACGACTCCGGGACGAAGATCTACGGAATCAGCGGAAAGGTAAAAAAGCCTGGCTTGTGGGAGCTGCCGATGGGCGTGACGATGCGTGAATTGATCGAGGAACATGCGGGTGGCATGTGGGATGGTTTGAAGTTCCGGGGCGCGCTGCCCGGCGGGGCGTCGACGGACTTTC
>DASPNN010000575.1:0-2606 GCA_035626495.1 Chryseosolibacter sp. | reverse complement strand
TGTGCCTTGACTTGCTGCACGATGATGACAGTCCAACGTAGCCCCACGAACAGCATGCTCACAACACACCCAAAAAAATAAACCGTGCCTTCGTGGTGAAAAAATCTCGCCCGTAATCGCTTAACCACAAAGACCACGGAGTAAACTATCTTCTACTTCGTCCTCGCACTTCAGCGTTCGCTTTCACCAAGGGGCGTAGCCATCGCAGGACGCACGAAAGACCACCTTTTCCTTTGTGCCTTGACTTGCTGCACGATGATGACAGTCCATCGTAGCCCACGAACAGCACGCTCACTACGCACGCAAAAAAATAAACCGTGCCTTCGTGGTAAAAAAAACCGCGCCTCCACCAGTTGCCCACCCTACACGTTGGTACCCCACCATTCAAAAATTGGCTCCCGATCACTATCTTTCGAGTGTATGAACCGAAAACCAGTCATCGAGATCGCCGAGGTCAACAAGGCCTTCAAGGATGTACACGCAGTCAAGAATCTGAGTCTCACCATTTACGAAGGCGAGTATGTTGCGCTTCTAGGGCCCAACGGCGCCGGCAAGACGACGCTGATTGAAATGATTGAAGGGATCCAACTACCAGACACAGGAACGATCCGTATTCTGGGAATGAACTGGCAGGATCACAAACAACAACTGCATTACCAGATAGGCTTGTCCCTGCAGGAAACCAAATTCATCGACAAAATCACCACCGAAGAGACATTGAACCTTTTCGGGTCGTTTTACGGATTGAACGCCAATCGCACAGGCGAAATTCTTGACCTGGTCAACTTGCAGGAAAAAAGAAAAGCATATACAGTGCATTTGTCCGGCGGGCAACGGCAACGGCTGGCGATTGGTATCGCGTTGCTGAACAACCCTAAGATCCTGCTGCTGGACGAGCCGACCACCGGACTCGACCCGGGTGCCCGGCGTGAAATCTGGAAAATCCTGGAGAACCTACGCCAACAGTTCAATACGACGATGATCCTCACGACACATTACATGGAAGAGGCCGAGTATCTTTGTGAACGGATCCTGATCATGGACAAAGGCTCCTTTATCGCAGCTGGAACATTGTCCGAATTGAACGCGCGTCACGGCGAAGGCGACCTGGTTGAAGTGGCATTCGGAGCAGAGTTCGATATCGGCGCGCTCAACCTGCCCGGTATCAAAAGTCTGAACTGGCTGACCCCTCATACTCAGGCCCGCATATTCGTCGATAACGTCGGTGAAGCGTTGCCAGCCATCATCGAAGCCACGAAAAGAAGCAACGTTCCTATCACGGGGCTTACCTCCCGCAAAGTAACGCTCGATGACCTGTTCATCGCGATGACCGGAAGACACCTGACCGATTCCTGACCTCAATACTTTCAATGAAAAGCCTCCATCAACTGATCCTCATAAACTTCAAAAGTTTCTTTCGCGAGCCTGCGATTCTTTTCTGGGCCATTTTATTTCCGATCATCATGCCCTGGATCCTCGGAATCGCATTTTCCAACAAGGGCGAGTCACTGAGGACCGTGTATGTAACCGGTGACCCGACCACCGTTGAAAAGATCAGTGGAGAGCAAGTGTATGGCACCGGCACGGGCAACACGTCGCGCATCAGGTTCGAACGCGTGTCGGAGGATGAAGCGCTGCGGGCAATCAAACGAGGAATCATCACCGTTTACATCGAAGTTCAGGGTGACTCGCTGGTCTATCATTTCGACCCGCTCAATCCCGACGCGCAGCTCACCCATCTGTTGCTCGACCGCGAGATCAATGGTATCAAAAAAGGCAATGCCCGAACAACGATCCAGGAATTACAGACCGTCGGCACCCGTTACGTGGACTTCCTCATCCCCGGCCTTATTGCCCTTGGCATCATGAACTCATGTATCTGGGGTATCGGATGGACGCTGATAGAAACGCGTATGAAAAAACTGCTGCGGCGGATGGTGGCCACGCCGATGAGAAAATCGATCTTTCTCACTTCACATGTTTTGACCCGCATCGCGCTGGGGGCAATTGAGACGTGCCTCTTGCTTGCGTTCGCCTTCTTTTATTTCGATACCCGGATATCCGGAAGCATATTTGCGTTTGTCATTGTGTTCTTGTCCGGCATCTTTGCTTTTTCAGGAATCGCGATTCTCATTGCATCCCGCACGTCCAAGACCGAGGTCGCCAATGGTTTGGTGAACGCGGTGACTTTGCCGATGATGATTCTTTCCGGAATATTTTTCAACTACCACAACTTTCCAGACTGGGCGATCCCGATCATTCAGGCATTGCCGCTCACGCTGGTGGCCGACTCGATCCGTTCTGTTTTCATTGAATCTGCAGGGCTTGCCGATGTTGGAAAGGCCATTGCGATCCTGAATGCAACCGGCCTGGTGACATTTGTTGTGGGCATGCGGAGTTTCCGGTGGTACTAGTCATCGTTGCTGACCGTTGCGCGTTTCATAGTTCATGGGTGGGTCTCAGCGGTTGTGCGAAGGGGCCGCTCGTTGCCGGTTACCGGTTGCTTGTGCCGGGGACAGGGTGTCACGTTCTTTTGACGCCTGGGCTTTGCCGAAGATTGTGTCGACAGCGAGGATAACTAGTTTTCGCCTGGCAGGGGGTTGGTT
>DASPNN010000574.1:0-6668 GCA_035626495.1 Chryseosolibacter sp. | reverse complement strand
TTTGACCTCGGTCGTCTGGGATCATGGGCGGATCGAGTTTGCCTATGCCGACGACCGGCTCGATCTCGAGGGAGATATCAGGCTTACATCGTTTTCAGTCTTTGAAAAAGATGCAGACCAGGCGCGCCAGGTTGTTGAATTCAATCATGAGTATTTTACCAGCCAAAACATGGGCAACGAATATGCGACTGACCGTACACCCGATGTGCTGAAAAAACGGCTCAAGCTTGTCTCTGTTATCAAACGTCCCGTACCTGACCCGTTGCATGAAGAGGAAAAATACTCGTTCAGGTATTACGAGGGCAATGAATCACTTCCGCCAAAAAATTCATTTGCCATCGACCACTGGGGATACTACAACGGCCGCAATTCCAACGCTTCGCTGATCCCCTCTCACAAGTTCTTCAGCTCGGCGGTAACCATTGACGATCTCCTGGGCGTGATGGGGCAGGAACGCGACCCGCAGGCAGGGTATGCAAAAGGATTTACGTTAAAAGAAATTACGTATCCGACAAAGGGTAAAACCATATTTGAGTACGAGAACAATGAATTCGATGCAGCCAACGTACCACCCGGAACCTCGGATAACCCGTGCCAGAAGGAAACACGGGTATTTTACAACGGCAGTGAAAAAGGTAAGGTGCAGACGCACTACCTCGACCTGACAACCCAATACGTCACAGCGGCGGGGACGACGATTCCGGTCGAGCTGGTTGCGGCCTTCAGGGCGTATGGCCCGTGTAAAGACGTCGTTGGATTTCCAAAGGTATATTTCGAGCTGTACCAGGCAGACGGTGTGAGCCGCATCAGCCGGGTAGACCTTGAAATGAACAACTGCGCCACCGAGGAGGAAAAAGTTTGCCTTTACTGCGACCGCGGCACTCAGGCGCGTAGTCCCGTATTCACCTACCGGAATACATACGCGCTTGCTCCGGGTAAATATATCTGGAAGGCATACATCCCCGCGGATGACAACCAGTTCGCGGACATTACGGCCAACTACATCTGGTGGCAAACGCCTTCGGCCTGCACGCCGGTCAACGAACCCGATAACACCTATAAGCTGGCCGGCGGGATCCGCGTCAGCGCGGTCAAGGATATCACACCAAAAGAAACGGTCAACATCAAACGCTACGTGTATCGATACACCTCCACGGAAGATGGCGTGACAACAACACGTTCATACGGCAGGAGAATGTCGACGCCGTCGTACTCGTATTTCGACCTGAACGCCGAACAGCAGGAGTCCGGAACGATCCCGGTATCGGCAACTTGCCTCGCCTGTGTCCACCTGGTCAGGACATCAGAAAGTACGCGCAGCCCGTTCAACTCCCAGGGTCATTCCGTCGGGTACGATAAGGTGATCGAGCTATCGGGGCAAAACGGCGAGTTCGGACGAACCGAATATGAATACGAAAACCGGAGTGACATATTCCACAACGTAAAGCATTGGAACGACATGCCGGCCCGCCCCGGCACATTTTCCGCGTACGCGCATCCGCTGAATGGAATGCTCAAATCCCAAACGTTGTTCGACGCAAACGGCGATATCGTCCACAAGACAACAAAGACGTATGAAGTCGTTCGCGGCCGCAGCGTTTACGGACTCGAAGAACGCCTCGCGGCGGATATTAATATGGTTCTACCCAACTTCCAGCTGATCGCGTATCGGGCGATGGAGAGCAACTTCATCTACGAGTCTTCTTCGACAGAAGTCAGCTACGTCAATAACGTGCCTGCGGCACAAACTACAACGACCTTTTATTACGACAACCCGCGGCATTTACAGCTGACCAGGAAGGTCACAACCAAGAGTGATCTTCATCAGGAAATAACGAAGATAAAATACGCCGCCGACTACTCCGATGCTGAAGCAGACCCTGCCGTTCTCGCCATGAAAAGCAACGACAGGTATATGCATGCGTTGCCCGTCGAAGTCTCTACAATCGACCAGGCTCCCGACGGAAACCAAAAAGTGATCAGCCAGGAAATCACCGTATATGACCACTTTGGAAGTTTTCTTTTCCCCAAAGACAAAGTCCTGCTGTCTGCACAATCACCGCCGGATGCCGCTGACCTCGCACCCTATGTCCCGGCGGCCGGCTACGATCTAAGTTTGTACCGAAAAGTTTTCTCTCTGGACTATGATCTTAACGGCAACATCCGGAAGGTGCAGAAAGAGTCTGACCAGCCCGTAACCTACTTGTGGGGCTATGGCCACAATTTCCCTGTGGCCGAGATCGTCGGTGCTGAACCCGAAGCCTGCTTCTACAGCTCTTTTGAAGACCAGGGAGAATTGTACCTCGACGCTGCCGGAAAGTCCATTGCGCGCACTGGTACGCGTGTACTGACGTCATCGTCGTATTCTTTCCCAGCTTCGTATACGCCCGATCCTGCTTCGACTGTCATGAGTTATTGGTATTGGCAAAACAACGCCTGGCAGTTCAGCGGCATCGTGCCTTTTCAGCGCACAATCACCCATCCGGGAAGCCGCATCGACGAAGTCCGGGCGTATCCGGCGAAGACGATGATGAAGACGTACGCCTATGATCCGTTAGCGGGCATCACATCCCTGACCGATGCGAACAATGTGACTCAACACTTCGAGTACGACAGGATGGACAGGTTGAAACTCGTTCGCAACGCCGAAAAAGAAATCGTCAAGGCTTATCATTACCGGTACCGCCAGGATCAGTAAGATTGTAAATTATGAAGGACGAATTCCGAATTGATCTGGGAGATTCGTTTATCGAAAGGTTCGCTGAGGTCTTTCACCAACCAATCGGGAACCTCTGGCATTTCAGAGCTGCGCGTCCGGCACGGCCGTCTTAATTCGTGTTGACTTTTTTAACATAAATTCCTGATTTAGGTTTACACTTTCAGTTTCGAATACTGTAAACCTATTTCAGGACAGACATCCTCATATAACTTGGTGGGCGTTTTTGGGGCTTCGAACCCGTACACTTCGCCATCGGGAACAGAGACGGATGTCATTCCGTGCCGACCGCGCAACCTTATATAGAGCCCCAGGAGGGGGCGAGGCTTGTATTCATGGTGGTTGTAATTCAGTGTTATCTCCAATTCAGCACTCGCGTGTTACAACAACAATTTTTTTCTGTTACTATCCTTATAAATTCGCGTTTTGAATTTGCGGGGCACCGGTGGGCTCACCGTTGCCTTGGTCCCAAACATCAACCTCTAAACTCAAAAAACCTACAAATGAAAAAAACCCTAATGGTGATGCTGGCCATCATGCTTGTGTCAAATCACCTCTTTTCCCAAACCATTTCAAAAAACAATAACTTTGCTATAAGCGGCGCGGTTTGCCCTGCGCAGTTGACGTTTTACAGTGTGACCATCCCGTCGGGATGCACAGTGCGGTGGAGCGCCACAAATGGGGCTATCTCCGGGTCGACAACCAGCTCCAGCGTTTCAGTGACGTGGAATGACACGCCCGGGGCCAAGGCGATTATTACCGCCACATTCACGTGTACCTCTAACGGAAGCACCACGACCACCACCAGAACACTTGAGGAACTCATTCTTTCAATTAAGAATCAAGCCTGGGAGTCACATGTAAGCTCCTACAACCTCGACTTCTGCACGACGAATGCGGTGAGGATCGATATGCCGACCATGCTCGTCCAAGGTACGGGCGGCATTGGGCAGCCGCCGCGGACCGAGGTTGTTTACCTCTGGACGTTGCCCTCTGGGTGGAAGGAATATGGCACGAACAAGACCGGCGAGGTGGGAACGACGGTGAGCGAGATCACGATTGTTCCAACCGCGTGCGCAAAACCCGGCCTCGTGAAAGTCGCAGGAACATTGATGGGGTCGGGACCGTTTTGCAATTCGGCAGCCAATTCCGCCACCGCTACCATTACCCTGAACGGCGCCAACCCGGTGGCAACGGTCGGGCCACAGGCCGGTTATACCGGTGCCTCGTACTGCAACACCACGCCAGTGACTTTCTACGCTACGCCCAGTGTTGCCCTGGGATGCATCTCGGGTTATTCGTGGGAGGTTCCCGCCAGTTGGACAAGAATTAGCGAGAGTGGCAACTCGATCACATTGCGACCAAGTGGTGGGCCCGCCGATTCAGCACCGATCAAGGCTACGATCAGTTTCTCCTGCGGCAGCACTGCAACAGGCCCGGGATATACTCCGCCATTTAAAGCTCCGGTCATCTCAAGTACCTCGCCAATCTGCGGCTCCGTTCCGGTGACCGTGAACAACATTGGCTCCGATGCCACCATTAACTGGAACGTGTCGGCGACACTTGCGATCGTGTCGGGGCAGGGGACCAACTCGCTCGTCGTTGGCCCGCTGGACGCTGCATCGGATGGCGGCGGCGTAATCAGCGCCACCGTCACAAGTTGCCCGGCAGCGCCAGTGCCGGATAAATCGGTTTGGGTGGGTGAGCCCGTTTTTCAAACGTACACATTCGATGGGGAGCTTGTTCCAATCATTTGCGAAGGCATGTACCAAAGCTTCACGGGAGGAGAACACGTGCTTACCGCGGTGCCCGGGGGAACCAATTCCTATCCGAGCTTTTCGCTGCAGACCACGTCACCCTATGTGCGCGCCACACCGAATGGGTATAACTACAACATTTCCGTATTTCCAAAGAACACCGACTTCGAATTTATCGTGAGGGCTTCTGCCAGCAATGGCTGTGGCACCAAACGGACTTGTACGTATTTTACCAACTGGGCAACCATCGTGGAGCCCGACCCTCATCCGAACCCTTCGAATACCGAGACACGTATCCGTTTTGGAAAGGAAGGCGAGTTGAAGACCATCGCTCTTTATAACTCCGGGCTCGAGCAGGTGTTTTTTACCGAAACAACTGAAAAGGAAGTGATCATCGACACGGCAACGTTCCCGGAAGGTATGTATGTGCTTCGCATCAACGCTGACGGAAAAACGATTTCACACCATCTGCAGGTGAAACATTAACAGATGCCTGAACGTTCCGGCGCTCGGACCACCGGAGCTTCAGCGGACTCATCCGTTAAATTAAAACCCCCGATGACGTTACATCATCGGGGGTTTGTTTTCCGGCGCGGTCCCGACTGCACTTTTTAGTTTTTATCCCCACGGCGTCTCACTGGTCGACCACCACGACGCACCCTGAAACAACATCTGACTCTATCGGCTAACACGGGTACCTCATTACATGAAATCGAAGCAGATTACAAATTGTGAATCAGCAATTCGGAACTGATGGGCTAAGCGGGTTGTTCGCCGAAAGATTCCCTGAGGTCTTTCACTAATAAATCGGGAACCTCCATCGCCGGAAAATGGCCGCCCTTATCATGAAAGAAATAATGATCCGGCTCACCCATAGCCGACACCAGTTTCTTCAAGATCGACTGATCTGCCTGCTTGCCAAAAACCGACATCGCGGACTTCACTTTAGGCGGCGTCCATTGACTGGATTCCTGTGTGCCACCATCACCGCCCCAGTTAAATGCCATGCTCATGTTTTCATAAAGGACCTCCGCGCTGGAAGCACCAATTTTATTAAACCAATACAACGAGACGTTTGTCAGAATCTGATCCAGGCTCATGGCGTCTTCGGGCAATGCCTTGTCCTCATCCGTCCACTCTTTATATTTTTCAACGATCCATGCCAGTTGGCCCGCTGGACTGTCTGTCAACGAATACCCTATGGTTTGGGGCCTTGTCGACTGAATCTCCAGATAGGCCGTGCCATTCTTCTTGTATTCTTTCATACGTTCGAGCCTGAGCTTTTCCTCATCCGATAAAAATGACGTATCCGCAGGAAACATACCCAGGCCGGCCACTGAATAAAAGTCAGCGTTCACATGTGTTCCGATCAGCTTATGTGCGGCAATTGCCGACATGATACTTGCTATGCCTGCGCCCATATCCCCGCCGTGTACCGCGAATTTAGCGTATCCCAATTGTTCCATGAGTGTGGCAAAGGCGGCGGCAATCCGGAACATATTCCATCCCGTCTCTAGGACAGGCGTTGAAAATCCAAACCCGGGAATGGAAGGGATCACCAAATGAAATGAGCCGGCTCCCTTCTCTTTTGCTGGCTGCGGATTCGTCATGGGTTCAATGACGTTGATGAAATCGGCAAATGAGCCCGGCCAGCCGTGGATGAGCATGAGCGGTGTCGCATTGGCATCACCCGATTTGATATGAAGGAAGTGGATTTTCTGTCCGTCAATTTCTGTGATGAACTGGGGGTACTTATTCAGTAAACTCTCTTGTTTTTTCCAATCGAATTCATTCAGCCAATAGCCCACCAGTTTTTTCAAGTAGGTCGTCGGCACACCTTTCTTCCATCCTTCGTTGATCATTTCGCCAGGCCACCGGGTATTTGACAGCCGTTGCTTCAGGTCGTTGATCTCGGTCTCAGAAATTTCAATTTTAAATTGTTCCATCGCTTTTGGTTTTGTTTCATCACAAAATTGGCTCGAGATGGCCCTCGGATGCGATAACAATTGTTAAGAAATCCTACCTGCGGTTTCTGATGCGGCTTAGTGAGACGGATGTAATCCCCAGAAAAGATGCGATATAGTGTTGCGGCACCCGCTGCAGTATATGAGGACTTTGCTCAAGTAACTCCCGATACCTTTCCTCGGGACTGTTCTTGATTCTCGAAAGAAACAACTTCTGGTAATAGATCAGTC
>DASPNN010000573.1:0-3501 GCA_035626495.1 Chryseosolibacter sp. | reverse complement strand
GCAAATTTTAGCTCCTGGTACGAGCTTTTCCCCAGGTCTGCTTCTTTAGACGGTAAACACGGCACGTTCCGCGACGTGATTAAGCTCCTGCCACGCATTCACGCCATGGGGTTTGACGTTCTCTACCTGCCGCCGATACACCCGATCGGAAAGATCAACAGGAAAGGAAAAAATAACAACGTCCGTTCTGTAGCGGGGGAGCCTGGCTCGCCCTGGGCCATTGGCAGTGACGAGGGGGGACATAAAGCGATACACCGGCAGCTCGGAACACTTCAGGATTACAAAAACCTCATCGCAGAAGCGAAAAAATACGGCATCGACATCGCTCTTGATATCGCTTTCCAGTGCGCCCCGGACCACCCCTATGTTAAAGAACATCCGCAGTGGTTCAGACAACGCCCCGACGGAAGTATCCAGTATGCGGAGAATCCCCCCAAGAAGTACCAGGATATTTACCCCTTCAATTTTGAAACAGATGACTGGAAGGCGCTCTGGCAGGAGCTTAAGTCCGTCATTACCTACTGGATTGATCAGGGGGTAAAGATTTTCCGCGTCGACAATCCGCACACAAAACCGTTTCTCTTCTGGGAATGGGCCATTGCCGAGGTGAATAAAGAATATGACGATGTGATTTTCCTCTCCGAGGCGTTCACACGGCCGAAAGTCATGGCCTCGCTAGCGAAGATCGGCTTTACGCAGTCGTACACTTACTTCACCTGGCGTGTCTCCAAGCAGGAGATCACAGAATACATGACGGAGCTTGTCTTCAGCGGATCGAGAAATTATTTTAGGCCGAACTTCTGGCCCAATACACCCGACATCCTGCCGTATCATCTTCAACACCAGGGCGAAAATATCTTTATCATTCGACTCGCACTTGCCGCGACATTGTCCTCGAACTATGGCATGTATGGGCCGGTTTATGAATTCTGTGAGAACACTCCCGTCCCCGGTAAAGAAGAGTACATGGACTCGGAGAAATACGAGGTCAGGCAGTTCGACTGGAAAAAGACCAACCGGATGACAGACATCATCACCTTGCTGAACAAGGCCAGGAAAGCGAACCCCGCATTGCAGTCTACGTGGAATTTACAGTTCTGCTTTATTGAAAATCCGAACCTCATCGCATACCTGAAAGTAACGGATGACCTTTCAAACATCTTTCTCGTGGTTGTCAACCTCGATGCCCATGCACGTCAGGTGGGTTTTGTCCAGCTGCCCAGGCAACGGTTGAAGCTTGGCGAACACATCAATGTGAAACTCCATGACCTGGTCACCGATGAACACTACACCTGGACGCAGGAATGGAATTACGTTGAGCTCGATCCGTACAAAATGCCATTTCATCTTTTCAAGCTCGAAATCCACGAATCATTTATGTAATGCATGAACGGCCCCGTAAAAAATACCGACCCGCTGTGGTTTAAGGACGCTATATTTTATGAGCTGCACGTTCGTGCATTTTATGACAGCAACGGCGATGGTATTGGTGATTTCCCAGGATTGATCCAGAAACTCGATTACCTCGAGGACCTCGGGATCAACACGATCTGGCTCCTGCCATTCTACCCTTCTCCGCTCAAAGACGATGGCTATGACGTGACCGACTACTACGACGTTCACGCAGACTATGGCACGTTGTCCGATTTCAAATCACTGCTGAAGGAGGCGCATCGGAGAGGGATCCGCATCATTACAGAGTTGATCCTGAACCATACCTCAGACCAACATCCGTGGTTCAAAAGGGCCAGGCGCGCTAAAGCGGGGTCGCGTTATCGCGACTTTTATGTCTGGAGCGACACGCCTGAAAAGTACAAGGACGCGCGTGTGATCTTCGCCGGCGAAGGTTCTACCAACTGGACCTATGACCCCGACGCGAAGGCGTATTACTGGCACCGCTACTACCGGCATCAGCCTGAGTTGAATTTCGAGAATGCGGAAGTTCAGCTTGAAATGATCAAGATTGCTGACTTCTGGTTGAAAATGGGAGTGGATGGTTTTCGCCTTCCATCCGTTACCTTCCTTTATGAGGAGGAAGGCACCAGCTGCGAGAATTTGCCGCAAACTCACGCGTTTCTTAAACGCCTCCGTGCTCACATAGACAAACATTATCGCAACCGGATACTCATCGCCGAGGCAAACTTGTGGCCGGAAGATGCAGCAACCTATTTTGGAGGCGGCGAAGAGTGCCACATGAATTTCCACTATCCGCTGATGCCACGATTGTTTCTGGCACTTCGCACCGAAGACAGCTACCCGATCGTCGACATCATGGAACAGACACCGGCGACTCCTCCAAATAGCCAATGGGCGTTGTTCTTGCGGAATCACGATGAGATGGGCCTCGAAATGGTGACCGAGGAAGAGAAAGATTACCTGTTCAAGGCATACGCCAACGACCCGAATACCAAGTTCAATCTCGGTATCCGGCGACGGCTCGCGCCATTGCTTAACAACGATCGGAGGAAGATTGAATTGCTCTACACCCTGCTGTTCTCCCTTCCCGGCACTCCGGTGCTTTACTATGGAGACGAGATCGGGATGGGGGACAATGTTTACCTCGGCGACCGGTACGGCGTGCGCACGCCCATGCAATGGAGTATGAATGTCAACGCCGGTTTTTCGTCGGCAAACCCTCAACGCTTGTACCTGCCCGTTATCACAGACCCGGTCTACCGTTACGAGTCTGTCAACGTCGCCACACAGGAAGAGAATCCTTCATCACTTTTGTGGTGGCTCAAGCATGTTATCAGCATGCGAAAGCGCCTGAATATTTTTGGCCAGGGCGGCATTCATTTCATCGAGACGTCGAATGCGAAAGTGCTTGCGTTCATGCGGTCGTTCCAGCAGGAAACGATCATAGTTGTGGCAAACCTTTCGCAATTTTCTCAGGCGGCAACGCTGTTCCTGGGTGAATGCAAGGAATGCGACATCACGGAAGTGTTCAGCCAGAACCGGTTTATGCCAGTCAACGAGCGGGAGTATCCCATCACAATAGGCCCGTATGGTTACTTTTGGTTTCAGGTCGATAAAGCGGAAAATAAAGACAAAGCAGAGGCGAGTGGCGAGCTCCCCTTGCTCAACACCGACATCTCCTGGGAACGCCTGTTCGAAAATTACAATGAAGTACGGCTCTTCGAACGCAAGATATTACCGCTGTTTATGAAAAAGTGCCGTTGGTTTGGGGGCAAGGCAAAGGTGATCAGCAAAATTTCACTGCATAAGACAATTCCCTGGAAGGTGGATGGCGATACCCACTTTCTGGCCATCATCGAGGTGCATTATGTCCAACGACTCCCCGAACTCTATTTCCTGCCCCTTGCATTCGTTCTGGCCGATAACATTCTTGAGCGGGTGGAATACACCGTGCAGAGTGTTGTGTGCCGGGCGGAGATCCAGGGCAAGGCCGGTTTTATCATGGACAGCTGTTACGACCGCGCCTTTCGCGACCTGCTTTTCGTCAGCATGGAAAAGGATCTCCGCATCAAAGACGATCATGGC
>DASPNN010000572.1:0-5740 GCA_035626495.1 Chryseosolibacter sp. | reverse complement strand
GTTGGCATCGATCGTGACAACAAGACCATCCAGACCCACTCCGGAAAGCGCGACAAATACGACTACCTGGTAATTGCCACAGGCTCGAGCGCGTTCGTTCCCGCGTTATCCGGGATTGAACGCGACGGAGTTTTTGTTTATCGAACCATCGACGACCTTCACCAGATTACCGCGTATTCAAAGAAAGTAAAGCACGGCGCGGTCATGGGCGGTGGCTTGCTTGGGCTGGAAGCCGCCAAAGCCCTCGTGGACCTGGGTCTGGAAACGCACGTGGTAGAATTTGCGCCACGTCTGATGCCAAGACAGATCGATGACGCCGGGTCTGAAATTCTCGCGCACAAACTTTCACAGCTGAATATCCACATCCACACCGGAAAGAATACAAAGAGCATTGACGGAAACGGGAAGCTTGAAGGGCTGACGTTCGCGGACGGAAGCCAACTCGAGGTCGAGATGCTTGTCATATCTGCAGGAATCCGTCCCCGGGACGAACTTGCAAAAGCATGCGGGCTGACGGTTCACCCACGCGGAGGAGTTGTCGTCGACGCTCACTTGAGAACAAACGACGAGTATATTTTTGCCATCGGCGAGGCTGCCGTATTCAACAACATGGTCTACGGACTTGTTGCTCCCGGTTACGAGATGGCCGATGTTGTCGCCCGACAGCTCTGTCATGACACATCGAAACGGTTCGCCGGTTTTGACATGTCGACAAAACTCAAACTTATCGGTGTGGATGTCGGCAGCTTCGGCGACCCTTTCGGAGAAACCCCCGGCAGCATCCCGATTACTTTCAAAGACAAACGAAAGGGAATCTACAAACGAATCAATATATCCGAAGACGGAAAATTTCTTCTGGGCGGCATTCTAATCGGAGATGCGTCGCAGTACAACATGCTGCACCAGATGGTGGTCAACCGGATGCCGTTGCCGGAAGCCCCGGAAGCGCTGATTGGAATCGGTGGAGCTCCGGCTGATGAAGGTGCGGGGGTGAAAGCACTGCCCGATTCGGCACAGATCTGCTCGTGCGAAAATGTGACAAAAGGCGAGTTGATCTGCCAGGTTACAGAAAAGGGCGCAACAACTGTAAACGATCTTAAGAAAAGTACGAAAGCATGTACAGGCTGCGGTGGTTGTACTCCATTGGTCCAGGATCTGCTGCGGATGACGCTAGAATCGATGGGCCAAACGGTCAAGAAATCGCTCTGCGAACACTTTGACTATACCCGTCAGGAGTTGTTTGACATCATCCGCGTAAGGAAAGTAAGAACCTTTGACGCGCTGCTCGACGCATGCGGCAAAGGCGATGGCTGCGAGATCTGCAAGCCCGCAGTCGCATCGCTGCTGGCCAGCATATGGAATGAACTGATCGCAGAACAAGACACCATTCAGGACACCAACGACCGTTTCCTGGCGAACATCCAGCGGGGGGGCACCTACTCGGTCGTGCCGAGGATTGCCGGTGGCGAAATCACCCCGGAGAAACTGATCGCGCTCGGGCGCATCGCCCAGAAATATAATCTGTACACGAAAATCACAGGTGGTCAGCGTATCGATATGTTCGGCGCGCGGGTTGAGCAGCTGCCCGACATTTGGGAAGAGCTCGTGGCGGAAGGTTTCGAAAGTGGCCACGCCTATGGTAAAGCGTTACGTACCATCAAAAGTTGCGTGGGCTCGACCTGGTGCCGGTATGGCGTTCAGGATTCTGTTTCGTTTGCAATCTTTGTGGAGAACCGATACAAAGGCCTTCGGGCGCCGCACAAGCTGAAAGGCGCCGTCTCAGGTTGCATCCGCGAATGCGCCGAAGCACAGTCAAAAGACTTCGGCATCATTGCAACAGAAAAAGGTTGGAACCTGTATGTGTGCGGCAATGGCGGAGCCAGACCTCAGCATGCAAAGCTGCTGGTCGCCGATGTCGACACGGAAACCTGCATCAAATACATCGACCGATTCCTGATGTTCTACATACGTACAGCCGACCCGTTGACACGCACGGCCACCTGGTTGAACAAGATGGAGGGCGGACTCACGTATCTCTACGATGTGATTGTCAACGACTCATTGGGAATAGGCGAAGAGCTGGAACGCGAGATGGCGGCATTGATTGACAATTACCATTGTGAATGGAAAAAGGTTGTCGAGACACCGGATCTGCGCAAAAAATTCAAGCACTTTATCAACGACGATGAACAGGATCCCACACTCGAGTTTGTAGACATGCGAGGGCAAAAGTGTCCCGTCGACTGGAACAACAATGCAAGCAAATGATGAATGAATCAAACAACGATCAAATGAATCCGACGCTTAATGATACAGCTGTGAAGATATGGTTTAAAGCCGCGCCTGTCGATGCATTCCCCTTAAACGGGGGGGCGTGTGTTAGGTATAAAGACCAGCAGATTGCCGTATTTAACTTCAGCCGTCGGAATGAATGGTATGCGTGCCAAAACCTATGTCCACACAAAATGCAAATGGCCTTGTCACGCGGTATTATCGGAACCATGGATCAGGAACCCAAAGTTGCATGTCCATTTCATAAAAGAACGTTCTCGCTCAAAACCGGAGCCTGCCTGAATGCCGAGGAGTGCTCTATCCAGACGTATCCCATCCGCATTGAGGATGGATATGTTTATGTCGGAGTCTCTGAATAGCGAGCTTCCCAAATTCCAGATTAATTTTCCAAAACCCCGGTAGGTAAAATATTTTTACCGACCGGGCCCCGCCATTTACCTACCAGCGTCCCCCGATCGCCTAATGGCTTTAGCCGTGGGCCTGTTTCCCGCGTACATTTGAATAACAAAATCACAAAAACGCAAACTATGGAAACAGAAAATAGAAGAACACTGGAGAACCAAGGCCGCCCCGGCGAAGGATTCAACTGGAGGGAACCTGCTGGCAGCAAATCCGGACGCATTTTCGGCGGGTTGATCTTTGTAACAGTCGGCGTGGTAATCCTGGCAGAACGGATGGGTGTCTACTTTCCCGATTGGCTGATCTCATGGCCAATGCTGATGCTTGCAATCGGATTGTTCATCGGCGTGCGCCATTCATTTCGCGGGTCGGTCTGGCTGATACTTGTTGTATCGGGAAGCTTGTTTCTGGTACACGAGATCGAGCCGTCCATGCGATTCAATCAATTCATCTGGCCGGCGATCCTGATTGCAATCGGGCTGGCGTTGATATTGCGTCCTAAAAAAAAGCAAATCGAGCCGTTCGCGGGATTGGATAGACACACAGCCGACCCTGCATCGCCCGAAGACGTGATCGATTCTGTCGTAGTGTTCGGAGGTGTAAAAAGAAAGATCATTTCGAAAACGTTTCGCGGCGGTGAATTGACAACCATCTTCGGTGGTACCGAGATCGACCTGACGCATGCCGATGTGTCGCAGCCAATCGACCTGGAGCTCACACAGATCTTTGGCGGAACCAAACTCGTCGTGCCACCCCATTGGCGCATCCATTCGGAAGACCTCGTATCGATTTTTGGCGGTTTGGATGACAAGCGCATGGTTCAGACCGACGTGAACCCCGACCCGGCCAAAGTGCTGATCCTGCGGGGAACCTGCATCTTCGGTGGCATCGACATCAAAAGCTTCTGATCATGCCCTTAGTATTTCTGGCACTTCAAGTATTGATTATGAACTGGTACATCGCAAAAATTGTGTTCAGCATTTCTTCGGAAAACTCGAACCATGTTCCGCAGTTTGACGAGCAGCTTCGCCTCATCACCGCAAAGACGAGCGAACAGGCGTTTCTGAAGGCCCGCATGATCGGTATCAGCGAAGAAGATTCATTTTTCAACGACAAGAACAACCAGGTAAAGTGGGAGTTCATCAATGTCGCTGATGTTGTACCGGTGGAATGCCTTGAGGATGGTATCGAGATCTATTCGCAGATCCATGAAACCAACGAAGCGAAATCGTACATACATTGCGTCCACGAAAAAGCACGGTTTATCCGGCTCAACGAAGCAACTGCTTAAACCCCTAAGTTTTGGACCTGAAGACCATCCGTTCCCGCGACCTGCTCATCGCATTTGCAGCGTTTTGGATTTGCTGGGCATTTGTCCAGGCTGTGGTGATCTACTACACCGTGGGTCTCACGTTCCGGACTGTCATGCAGGACTCCTTCCTGACAAGTGGGGTCCTGGCGCTGGCAAGCTACGCGATGGTGAACGTTTTACGATTCTATCAGCCACGGCAGTTTCTCAGGATCCTGTACAGCGTTGGGATTGCCTTCGTCAGTATGGTGGTCATGGAATGGCTTGCAGACCTGCTGATCACGGGGGAAAGCGGTTACGAGGAATTCCTGCGGCAATCCTTTTTGATCCGCGTGCTCTTTGCCTGGCTCCTCATCAGCCTGTTTACCGCGAGTGCGTGGTTGTGGTTCGCATTCCGCGACCAGCAGGAAATCGAACTCCGCCGCAATGCCAACGAGAAACTCGCGCGAGAGGCCGAACTGTCGCGGCTGCGTCAACAGCTACAGCCGCACTTTCTGTTCAACAGTCTCAACTCGATCAGCGCGCTCGTGGGCACAAAGCCAGAGGAAGCCAGAAAAATGATTCAACAGCTCTCGGATTTTCTTCGCGGCACACTTAAAAAGGACGACCAGCAAAGCGTTCCGTTGTCGGAGGAATTCGAACACCTCGAACTGTACCTGGAAATTGAAAAGGTCCGGTTCGGACACCGGCTGAGAACCGAACTGTCTCATGACGAACAGTGTCTGGAAATGAAAATACCATCGCTGATGCTCCAACCCGTCGTGGAAAACGCAATCAAATTCGGACTCTACGACACAACGGGCGAAATTACGATCAGCATCCGCGCAAGCTGCGAAAATCAATACCTCGTTGTCACGGTGCAAAATCCGTTTGACCCCGCGACCGCCCGGCCCAGGCAAGGCACCGGGTTCGGGCTGAACTCTGTTCAACGGAGACTTTATTTGCTCTTCGCGCGTCACGACCTGTTAACAACCACGGAGGAAAACCAGATATTTACCACTTCGATTAAAATTCCGCAGACCGCATGATCAAAGCCGTAATCATTGATGATGAGCCCCTCGCCAGGAGCATCGTCCTCGAATATTTGCAGGACTTCCCCGGTATCACGGTGGCGCAGGAGTGCAACGACGGTTTCGAAGGCGTTAAAGCCATCTCGCAACATAAACCTGATCTCATTTTTCTCGATATACAAATGCCCAAGATCAACGGCTTCGAGATGCTCGAACTTCTCGAAAACCCGCCTGCGGTCATCTTCACCACAGCGTTTGATGAGTATGCCATCCGGGCTTTCGAAGCACACGCGATCGATTACCTTCTCAAGCCTTTCAGCAAGGAGCGATTTGCCAAAGCCCTGGACAAATGGCTGCGTAACTACCGGCACGCAGATCAAAAAAACTCCCTGGAACTCCCGGAAGAAATCCGGCAGCCGGAGGAAAAAACACGGATTGTCGTCAAAGAAAGCGGGAATATCCGGATCATCCCCGTGGACGAGATCATGTACATTGAAGCCTTCGACGATTACGTCAAAATATACACCGGGCGCGAAATGTTCATGAAGAAGAAAACCATGGCGTTTTACGAAAAGACACTCGATCCAAATACCTTCACCCGGGTCCATCGCTCGTATATCGTCAATCTCACGTTGCTGACTCGCATCGAGCCGCTCGAGAAAGATGCACATGTTGCCTTGCTCAAAAATGGCACGCGCATTCCGTTAAGCAAATCCGGGTACAGTAAGAT
>DASPNN010000571.1:0-2843 GCA_035626495.1 Chryseosolibacter sp. | reverse complement strand
ATTCCTCCAGCTGCTGTCAAGGAGTATCCGTGCCTGGAGGACGACGTGAAGGAGTTGAAGCGGTACTGGGACATCCTGGAAGGACAACAGTGGGCCATCCGTCGCAACAAGAGGCAACCGCGCCTGACATCGTCTCCCAGTAATCCCTAATATTTCAGAATTCTCAATTCCACGCGCCGGTTGCGATACCTGGCCTCGTCTGAGGCCTCATGGGTCAGCGGGCGAGTTCCTCCAAAAGCTTTTGTCTTGATGCGGTCGCGGCTGATCCCTTTGTTGACCAGGTATTTTTTTACGGCGTCGACTCTTTTCTGAGACAGCTCCAGGTTAGCAGCATGGTTACCCAGATTATCCGTATGACCTTCAAGCTGGATTTCCATTTTTTTATTAGCCTGCATCATTTGTGCCACCTGGTCGAGGCCGGGGTACGACTCGCGATCGATGAGTGGGCTGCCCTGCTCGAACAAAAGGTGTTCAAGAACGATGGTTTCGCTACTGGGTATCAACTCGATATTTTTCAGCACCTGCTTGTCGCTGTTGATCTCTTTGGGATCAACGATCACCGTTCGCGTGATATATCCTTGTGCTTCCGCCGTTATCTGGTATCGCGCTGTGCCGAAGATCTCAAATGAAAAGGTGCTGTCATTGAAACGGCCACTGATGCTTCCGGTGGGGATACTTTTATACCGGATATCGGCCTTGATGCCTTTCTGTGTGTGCGCGTCTGTCACCTTACCAAGCGCAATGAAACCATCCTGTGCAAAGCAAACGGAATGGCACGCGGCCGCGATTATGAATGATCGCACGATGGAGTTCACGATGCTAAGATAGCAAAGCGCCGTCAACTATGACAGGAATCAGGCGGCCTTGCTTTCGGTGATTTGTACGGACTTGCACATACGCTGCATCAGGTGGTGCCAGAGTGCCGAACCGGTCTTGTGTTTAAAGAATCCGAAATGCCCGATGGTATTTTTTTCGATTTGACGCGGCGCGACGCTCCAATGATCCCACTTCAGATTGGAAAAATGCTTCATGAGATTTTCGACCGCGCGGGCGGGCGCATAGGTGTCATCTGTGAAGCTGATCATCAGGGCATGCTGATGCAGCGCGCGAAAGCGTTCCTTCATGAACGGCAGTTCATCAAAAAGATAATTCCGGTTCTTCGCCCAGCTGGCCCACTGCAACGCGACCCCTGCTGGAAGATCTTCGAAGAGGCGCAATCCAGACGCCGGGAAATATCCGAAGACACGTGTCAGAACCGGGATGAGCATATACCAGAAAAACAGATGCTTCATTCTGCTCAGGCCTCCCGCAAAGAGCCTGTAAAAAGGTGCCTGCGCGCCGACGGCGATGACCTGGTCGACATTCTCGGAGAGCGGCGACATGCCTATCAGCTGGCCCCCGACGCTGTGACCGATGACTACAAATTGCGAGTCGGTGTATGTGAGGAAGAGATGTTTTAAGACGGAATGGTAGTCGAGGGTTCCCCACTCGTGCATGCTCGCCTTGAAACCTTTTATGTGCAGCGGTTTCGAGTGGCCGATGCCGCGGTAGTCATAGGTGAAGACGCGAAATCCATGATCGGCAAGGTGTGTGGCGAAATCGCTGTAGTATTCCTGCTTGACTCCGGTGGCCGAATTGATGAGCACAACGGTACCGTTGTATTTCCTTGGGATAAAACCGGTGACGGACAACGAGTATCCGTCGGAGGCGTGAATCCTGAAGCTGTCTTTCATGTGGGGTTTTATTTACGGGGTTACCGTAATAAAAACTGAAATACAGCCGCCAATGTTGCAGATATGGAGTTAAATCTTACTAGTATTTTTTTACCATCACAGCCATTTCTACCCCTAAGAAGGGTAAACGGGCCGTCGGAATGTTAAAAAAAGTCAAATATCCAACTCGATGGTATCGCCCACATTGAACTCCCGCGACTTACCATCAGTCCCTCCGTTAACCTGATCGGGCGGTTTTATTTCCGGCCCGTTCGTTTCGGCTTCGGTCTCATTTTTTTCGCTTTGGCTTTCGGGCTGACCTGGCTTTTCCCCGAAGAGGCTTTGTTGCTCGGCTTTGATTTTTGGCTTTGGCGCTTGCCTTGGCTGGAGCTGGTGTTTTGGTTTTTCCGGCGGGGCGAAGAGGCTGACTTGTCCGTCGTCCTCGACTTGCTCCGGTTCCGGATCTGTTTCCCATTTTTTTTTTGGCGACTGAGAATCTTCCGATTCAGTCACCTCGACAACTTCGTTGTCTTCGTCGCCTTCCTCAAGGCCGGAGTCCTCATCCTGGACCAGGTTAACCTTTGTAATCTTGTATTCTGAAAGCCTGTTGCCAAGGGCTTTCCATCCCTTAACATCGACGATCTCATCAAGGCTGACTGTCTCGGTCTTTTTCGGTTTATCCTTGGCCTTTTGAACTTCCATTTCCACTTCGGGGCTTTCGGCGGTCGAAACAGCGATAAGCCGCGAGCCAATCCCTTCCGAAATGAAACCGAACTCTTTATCCAACGTGCTGGTTTCGATCATGAATCGTTTCACCATGAACTGTTTGCTTTCGCCATCCACGTACACCGCCGAAACCACTTTCTTGGGATTGAATTTCTCCAGGTGCATTGTTTTGTCGGGATCGTAACGATTTGAAAGATCGAAGTTGGTGACCTTGTAGGATCCGTTTCGCATAAAGGCGATGATCTGATCGTCACTGTCAAACTTTCCGAGCTTCCTGCCACGAACATCCTTGTTGAGGCGGCCCGAACCTTCATCGTACCACAGGTCGATTTTACTCAGCGTCGATACGCCTTCTTTTATTTTGTCCACCTTGCGGACAGGATAGTGTGTAATCGTATTTCCACG
>DASPNN010000570.1:0-4137 GCA_035626495.1 Chryseosolibacter sp. | reverse complement strand
TCGAAACCCGATTACAAAGCCTCTGTCGCCTATTTCCCATACATCGCGATCATATATATTTTCCGTGCGTTGCGTTTGTTTTACGCAGCACCGTACAGCGCATTGAAATTTACGAGACCGCTCCCACTTACCTACATTGTCGTGTCCGGCATCAAGATTGCGCTCACGGTAGCCCTGGTCACGAAGTTTGGTATCTACGGCGTGATCGCCTCTTCGCTGGTGAGCGGAGCTGTGGAGATCGTCTTGCTGCGCCATAACCTGAGAAACAAGTTTACTTTCCGGTACAATGCGTATAAGATCCTCGTTGCGCCTATGCTTTTGTTCTTGTTGGTCATCGGACTCGAGCCTTTGATCGGAAACCAGTTTCCCCTTTTGCTGCACCTGTTTTACGTGGTCGTTTGTGGCGGTTTGCTTTGGTGGGTTTACCGGCATGAGATCAGGTTGGTGGACCCTTTTAATCTTGTTCGATAGTGCTGTTTACTGGCATTGTGTTGCTAAAAGTTATTATTTTGCACCCAACAAATGATCCCTGTTACGAAACCATTCCTCCCCCCTATTGAAGAATACGAGCGCTACATCCGGGACATCTGGAAGCGCAACTGGCTTACCAATAACGGACCGCTTGTCAACGAGCTCGAATTGAAACTCAAGGAGCATCTGAAGATTAATCACTTGCTTTTCGTCACAAACGGCACTATAGCAATCCAGCTGGCGATCAAGGCGCTCGGATTGAAAGGGAAAATTATCACAACACCGTTTTCGTATGTGGCCACCACCAGCAGCCTCGTATGGGAAGGATGTAAACCTGTATTCGTCGACATCGATCCAAAAACCTGTAACATCGATCCGCGAAAGATCGAAGCGGCCATCACGCCCGAAACCTCCGGGATCCTGGCAACGCATGTCTACGGCAATCCCTGCGATGTAGAGGCAATCCAGGAAATCGCCCAAAGGAAAAATCTCAAAGTGATCTACGACGGCGCCCACGCGTTCGGCGTCACTTACAAGGGCAAATCCATTTTTGAATGGGGAGACATCAGCACCTGCAGTTTTCATTCCACGAAATTGTTTCACACCGTCGAGGGCGGGGCGGTGATCACGAAAGACCCTGATCTGCTCAAGCGCATGGCATTCTTGCGGAATTTTGGCCATGATGGCCCGGAACGTTTTGCGGAGCTTGGGATCAACGGCAAGAATTCGGAGTTCCATGCGGCCATGGGGCTGACGAACTTGAATTACGTGGCGTCGATCATCGCAGCACGAAAGGCGCTCTGCTCCCACTATGATGGGTTTCTTAAAAATGTACAGGCCGTCAAACCGCAGCTCCGCGCCGACGTGGAGTACAACTATGCCTACTATCCGCTGGTCTTTCACACAAATGAACTGTTGCTGAAGGTGCAGTCGCTGCTGAATCATAACTGGATTTATCCGCGCAGATACTTTTATCCCTCGCTTGAGACTTTGCCCTACGTGCATCAGAAGGCCGCTTGCTCCGTTGCCGAATCGGTCGCTTCGCGCGTGATGTGCCTGCCACTGTTTGACACCCTTACCAGGGAGGAAGTGGATATGATTTGCCGGATTATTCTGCGCGCTCAAAACAACTGATAATGGTGATCGTCGGAGCAAAAGGGTTGGCCAAGGAAGTACTCGAAATCCTCGCTCACACAAGCCAGTCCGGCGAGCTGTTCTTCTTCGACGACCTTTCGACCGATTTACCGTCAATGCTGTACGATCGCTTCCCGGTTCTTAATTCGCTTGACAAAGTTGTCGATGTATTCAACAGAACCGGCGACCACAGGTTCGCGTTGGGATTGGGCAATCCCGCACTGCGTTTGAAGCTTGAAAAAAAATTCGCGGACGCAGGCGGAATCCTGACCTCGGCAATCAGTCCGAAAGCCGACATCGGAAGTTTTGGAACGTCCATCGCGCATGGTTGCACCATCTTGTCCGGGGCGGTCGTCACCAACGGCGTCGCCATCGGAAAAGGATGCCTGCTCAACCCCCACTGCTCTGTTTCCCACGACGCAATTCTGGGCGATTTCGTCGAGATGTCGCCCGGAGCCCGTGTTACCGGTCATAGTTATGTGGGAAGTTTCAGTGTTATCGGGACCAACGCCGTCATTTTGCCTAAAGTCAGGCTCGGAAGCAACGTGATCGTCGGCGCCGGCGCCGTTGTCACCCGCGACGTACCTGATAACACGATGGTCGTTGGCGTGCCCGCAGCTGAAAAGAAAAAACTTGCCCCGCTAACTTTGTAAGCCGTTGATGAACCTTCACATTGTTCCCGACAGTAAATTCACAAGCGCCTTTTACAAAAATCTCGCGGAAGCCAACCTGCTCGGAAAAAACAAACTCGTTGTCCGTACCAATAAAAATAAATTGTCGTTTGTAAGCGAAGACTTGCCCTTTGCCCCATTATACTCCCCCAAGTTCGATCGGTTGGTGGGACAGGCTCAGGTCTACGACAAAGTATTCCTCCATCAACTTACTCCCCTCATGTACCGGTGGGTAGCCAGCCGCGCATTTCGCGAATTGAACTGGATGGTATGGGGAACCGATCTTTACAACCTGCCGTTCCTGGACTATGATTTCCACGAAGTTGAAACACGCAGGTATGTAAGAAAGAACAAATTTGACTACCGCGATGTACTCTACCGGCTGAAGGTGTACTTGACCAACATGATATTCATGAGAAAGGCGTATTCAAAGGTGGATTTTGTGCTGACATGGATGAGCAGCGAGTACGAATTTGCCAAATCAATGCTTCCACTGACCAAGGCAGGCCACAAATTCTTCTTTTATGAAAACCAGGCACCGTATCATACGCTGGATCAGTATCTTGGGGACGCCGCACGCAAGTCGAAAATTTCCCTGGTGATCGGTAATTCAGGGACGCCGACCAACAATCACCTGGACGCCATTCACACGATTCAGGAAAGTGGACTCCATGCCGACCTTTTAATCCCGGTGTCTTACGGCGAAAAGAAGTACATCGATTTTTTGAAGAAGAATACCTCGTTTTACACGAACGGGACCATTGAATTTATCGACGCGTTTATGCAGTTTCCGGATTATATCAAATTTCTGAAATCGGCCGATGCGCTGGTCATGAACCACGTGCGCCCGCAGGGGTACGGCAACATTTTTATGATGATGTATCTCGGAAAACCGGTGATCCTGAATGAGCGGAACTTGTCGCTGCCAGACCTGAAGGCCAACGGATTTCACTGGCAGACCCTTCGGGAACTTGGCGAGTCGCGAATCATTAGACAACAAAATAACCGCGAAAGTGTTAAAAGGTATTTGTCACACGACAAACTCCTCGCGGCCTATGAAGAGCTCTTTGGCCCACGCCTGGGGTAGCCGCACGATCGTGCAGCAAGCAAGCCCCAATAGTAAGTGTCCCCTTTCGTACTTCCTTCGATGGCTACACGCCTGGATGGAGCAAGGTCGAAGTGCGAGGAGGACGAAGTTGGGGCGAGCAAATCGAACTCTGTGCTCTCCGCGGTCAAAATTCGCCGGTCCCGCCTAATCCTTGAAAGTCACTTTGACGATTTTTCCATCCTTGACTTCATAGATCGCAACAGCTTGAACAAATTTATTATTGAACCTGACCCGTTCGTGGTCAATGATGGTGTTGTTCAGGCGGATGCGGTTGACAATCTGGCAATGCAGGTCGTCAACCTTCCTGAACATCTCGCTGTACATGCCTCTCATTTGTTCTTTACCCCTTCCGATCAGACTATCCGGAAAATCATAAAGCTCGACATGGTCGGAATAGGTGTCGAGGAACGCATCGATGTCCCTGGCGTTGTATGCATTGACCTGCCGCTGGACAAGCATCTCCGGCGTCTCCAAAATCAAGGTATCGGTGCTCAGCGGCCGGCCCGATTTGATGACCAGCTCGGCAGAGGTGAGATTTGAAATGTTTTCCAGCGGATTGCGCCCCAGGACGACAAGGTCGGCGATTTTGCCTTTGGAGATCTCCCCGGAATTTTGACCGAAACAAACAGCGCCATTCAGAGTTGCTGCCTTGAGGACCTGAGCGTCGGTCAACCCCGACTTCTTCATCGCTTGCAGTTCGGCTGTAAACGATGAGGCGTGCATTGTACCGACATTTCCCGCGTCTGTGCCTGC
>DASPNN010000569.1:0-2098 GCA_035626495.1 Chryseosolibacter sp. | reverse complement strand
AAACGGGAATGCCGTCGATGGTATACGTGAGATCACTGTCTTTCTTTTTATCGAACCCAATAATGAGTGACACGCCGCAGCCTCCCCCTCGAACGCCTACACGCAAGCCGTAATCGGCGGGAATGTTTTTCGTTGCCATGATCTTACGGATTTGTTCGGCGGCTTTCGGCGAAATGGTGACGGGCTGAACGTTATCAAACATGTTGCTACATTTGCAATTCAAAATTATTTAAATTTCAAACATCTACGCGGTCAAATAAATTCTATGGATGCCCTGATTCAACTATTGCTGATGCTCATTCCCGCTTCTGTGGTATTGTATGCTGCTTATCTTTTTGTCAGATCGTTTATTCAGAAGGAGATCGAGTTGAAAAGGCTCGAGGTACGGGGACGCTCTATGGAAACAGTACTTCCAAGCCGGTTGCAGGCGTACGAGCGGATGGCATTGTTCCTGGAAAGGATGAGTCCGCACAACCTGCTTGTCAGGCTGAACACCGCAACGATGCCCGCGCGTGATTTTCACCAGCTGCTGCTCTCGGAGATCCGTAATGAGTATAATCACAATGTGTCGCAACAGGTATACATGAGTATCGATGTGTGGAACCAGATCAAAAGCGCTAAAGAAGACCTTATTGTTACCATTAATGAATGCGCCAATGATGTTGGGCGGGAAGCCACGAGCCTGGATCTGGCAAAAAAAATATTCGAACGCACCATCAGCCGGGAAGTCGATCCGATTTCGCATGCGCTTGATCAGCTAAAACAGGAGATTCAGCGAACTTTTTAAGCTGGTACAATCGTTTTATCAGCATCTCTATGAAGAATCGTTTTTTTGAAATTGCGTTGCGGAGTGCGGGCCGGATGCTTGGCAAGAAGACCCGGTTGCTGCTGGTGCTGGCGCAACTGGCGGGCAAAGTCAAGGATGTCGACTGGAAGAATGTGAAAGTGACGAGCGCCCGTGATAAGTTTCTGGTGCTGGGCCGCATGGTGAAGGCGTACGCGCTCGGGCATTACCGCGATGTTCCGGTGAAAACGATACTCCTAATTATTGCCGCTGTAATTTACTTCATCAGCCCGGTGGACCTTTTACCCGACCTTATACCGATCACCGGTCTATCGGATGATTTTGGCATACTGCTTTGGGTTTACAATTCTGTTCTCGGGGAAATCGATAAATTCTTAACGGGGGAGAAATCCCGGTTGGTTCATGAGGACAGCGGTTATAGTGGGTAGCACCGGTTTGGTTGGCAGTTACCTGGTGCGTTATCTTCTGGCTTCTCCGATCTATCGCCAGGTCTTCGCGCTGACGCGCCAGGGCCTGCAAATCCACGATCCCAAACTCGTCCAGATCAAGGTTGACTGGTCCAAGCTGGCAGAAGCCTTGACCGCGGTACAGGCCGAAGACGTGTTTTGTTGCCTTGGAACGACGATCGACAAAGCGGGATCAAAAAAAAACTTTTACCAGGTTGATTTTCAATATCCGCTCGACCTTGCGCGAGTACTGAAAGCGCGCGGGGCATTGCGATATTTTCTGATTTCGGCGCTCGGAGCGGACCCCCGGGGGAGGGTGTTTTATAACCGAGTGAAAGGCGAAGTCGAAGGGGCGATCACAGGGGTTGGATTTCAGGCTGTGCACATTTTCCGGCCTTCCCTCTTGCTTGGACCTCGCAACGAGCGCAGGCGCGCGGAGGACATCGCAAAATTTTTTACGACCAGGCTGGGTTTTCTCATTCCAGCCGGCTTCAAAGCGGTTCATGCCTCCCAGGTGGCGGCGGCGATGGTATATTACGCGTCAGCCGGGTTGAGTGGAGTGTCTATACATTCATCTGCAGAAATACGTAAGTTTGGAGCGTTATCGAACTGAATGTTTCCTCCAAAATGATTGCTGTGATTCAACGTGTTTCTTCCGGGTCGGTGGAGATCGATCACCAAACCGTGGCGTCGATCGGCAAAGGGCTGGTGGTATTGGTCGGAATTGAAGACGCCGACAATGAAGACGACATCGGGTGGCTAGCGGCCAAGATTGTCCACCTGCGTATATTCAACGATCAAGCAGGCGTGAGGAATATGAGTGCGAAGGATTGTGATGCAGATGTTA
>DASPNN010000568.1:0-2227 GCA_035626495.1 Chryseosolibacter sp. | reverse complement strand
TGGAGAACGGGTGAATTGATCAAGACGAATTATGCCGAAGTGGAAGAGCTGGTAAAGATTATGCCTGACAACAATCTATTGCTTGAGTATGGCGACAAAAAAATCTTGGAAAACAACTATGCATGGGTCGACGATAACTTTTTTGAGCTTTTCAATTTTCCGTTGATCGCAGGCAATCCTTCGAATGCCTTGAAAGGACCCAACAAAGTAGTGATATCGGAACTGACCGCGTCGAAATATTTCGAAGGAGAGGATCCAATTGGTAAGATATTCAGGGTCGCGGATTCCGGGATCGAGCTCAACCTCGAGGTCACCGGCCTGATGGAGGATATGCCATCGAACTCCCATTTTCACTTCGACTTTCTTATTTCCGGTGAAACGTTGCGCCAGGTCTATTCCGAACGACTTTTTACAAACGTCGGCTGGGATTCTCAATTCCTTTATGTGCGGCTCGCACCCGGGACGGATGTCAAACAAATGGAATCCACTTTCCCCGATTTCATTAACAAAAACCTCGACTTCTGGAAGTCGACCACGTTCATGATGTTCATGCAGCCGTTGTTGTCTATACACCTTGAATCTAACATCGGCCGCGAGTTTGAAGCCAATGGCAGTCTGAATCACGTCTACATCTTTTCCATCATCGCCGTCTTCATACTCGTCATTGCGTGTGTCAATTATATGAACCTGACTACTGCGCGATCGCTGCGGCGGGCAAAAGAGGTCGGGATGCGGAAAGTGCTTGGCGCCAAACGGCCTGACCTGCTGGGCCAGTTTCTCACCGAGTCATTTGTCACGACAATCATCGCCATTTCGATGGCATTAATATTTGCGGCCATGCTGTTGCCCGAATTCAATGAGTTCGCAGGGAAACACATTTCGCTGAAAATGCTCTTGAGTTGGCCGGTGGTCGTAACACTTCTTATCGCCGTTTTGCTGATCGGTGTGATCTCCGGTTTTTACCCGGCGTTGGTGCTGTCTTCGTTCAAGCCGTTGAACAGCATGAAAGGGCCGGGAGTCGCCGGAAGATCCCGTTTTACGATGAGAAAAGGTTTGGTATTGCTGCAGTTTGCGATCTCCATCGGCCTGATCGCTGCATCGGCAACAGTTTTCCGGCAGTGGGATTTTCTGAAAAGCAAGTCGCTGGGCATTAACCAGGACATGGTTTTATCTGTGCCATTGCAAACTATGGACCGACGAAAGGTGAATGTTTTAAGCAGCGAGCTCCTGGCGCATCCGTCCGTTCGGAAGGCCGGTTTTTCGAATATGCGAATGCCGGGATGGATCGGGAACAGCACCGACTACCTTGCCCAGGACGTGGCGAGCAATGAAGAAGTGAACAAGTCCATGAAAATCGTCCGGATCGATTACGATTTTTTCCCAACCATTGAGGCGCAGATCATCGACGGACGGAACTTCTCCAGGCAATTTCCTTCCGACACCATTTCATCCATCATTCTCAATGAGTCTGCTGCCGCGCAGCTTGGATGGAAAGAGTCGGTCGGAAAATGGATGGAGTTTGGCGGGAGACGATATACGGTCGTTGGCCTTGTAAAAGATTTCCATTTTGAGTCGCTCCACCGCAAGATACCCCCGACAATTTTTGTTTTCTCACCGAGAAACCTGAATTTCGTCTACCTGAAGATCGACCGGGAAAACGTCCCCGCGGCGCTTGCGCACATCGAAAATACCTATTCAAGATTTGTCTCTAACCGCGATTTCACGTTCAGCTTTCTCAACGACGACATCGAACGGCAGTATGTGGCCGAAGAGAAGTTTACGCAGGTCTTTACCATCTTTACGGTGCTGGCGATCATCATTGCCTGCCTGGGCACTTTCGGGCTGATTTCCTTTACCGCGGAGCGCAAATCAAAAGAGATCGGGATACGAAAGGTGCTCGGTGCTTCAGCCGGCAATGTATCGTTTCTGCTGGTGCGCGAGTTTATCATTCTGCTTATACTGGCGAGCGCGATCGCCTGGCCGGTGACGTGGTATTTTCTTAAGGGGTGGATTGAAGGTTTCGTATACAGGACAACCATTGGCGTCGCTCCGTTTCTTATTGCCACGACGGTTGCCGCATTCATCGTAATTTTAACTACAGGCTTCCGCGCGATGAAAGCCGCGCTCGCCAATCCGGTGGACTCGTTGAGGGACGAGTAGTCTGACAGTTATTCCCCGCGATACGGGGAAGGGTGATTTCATTTGACTTTCGGCATTGAGTACCGGC
>DASPNN010000567.1:0-5229 GCA_035626495.1 Chryseosolibacter sp. | reverse complement strand
AAGCTTTCAATGATGAAATAAAAGCCAGATATTTGGGCAAGCCCTTGTGGAAATACGCTGTGATGCTTGCGCTTTTGTTCCTTCTGGCTGAAGTCCTGCTCGTGCGGTTCCTGAAATAGCGTCAAAGAATACAGATCCGTCCCGGTACACGGAAGATTATAGATTGAAGTGCCCCATGAAGATTTTAATCCAGTCTGCTCAAATCCTAGATCCCAACTCTCCATTTCACAAAAAAGAAAAAAATGTCCTGATCAGTGGTGGTCGGATTGCCGAGATCGGCGACAAGAATTTTTCCGCTGACAAGGTCATCAACGCCGAAGGCATGAAGCTTTCTGTTGGCTGGTTTGATCTCGGTACGTTTGTCGGCGACCCGGGTCTGGAGCACAAAGAAGACCTTCAGTCGGTCACCAGGGCGGCCGTTGCCGGCGGGTTTTCAGAGATCGCTGTATTGCCGAACACCACCCCGGCGGTGCAGACAAAGAACGAGATTACTTACCTTATGCGGGGAAACGAAAACCGCATTGTGCAGATCCATCCCTTGGCGTCGGTCACGCGCAACAACAAAGGCGAGGAACTCACTGAAATGATCGACCTGCACGAGGCCGGTGCTGTAGGCTTTACAGACGGACTCAAACCACTTTGGCATACCGACATTTTTCTCAAGTCACTGCAATATCTTCAAAAATTCAATGGCGTCCTGATCGATCACCCGGAAGACATCTGGCTGAACCTCTTTGGACAAATGCACGAGGGCGTTAACAGCACCCAACTCGGGTTGAAAGGGATGCCGCGCATCGCAGAGGAAATCGCCGTCGGCAAGAACCTCGAACTCCTTCAATACGCGGGCGGCAGGTTGCACCTCAGCCGCATCTCAACAGCAAAATCCGCCGACCTGATTAAGGCGGCCAAGAAAAAGTTCAAGGTCACTTGCGATATTACTTCTTACCAGGCCCTGCTCGACGACAGCCTGCTCGGAGATTTCGATACAAACCTGAAAGTAAATCCACCTCTGCGCGAACGTACTGACAACGATGCCCTTATACGCGCACTAAAAGATGGAACGATCGACGTGATATGTTCCGGTCATTTGCCCCACGATGATGAAAGCAAGAACGTTGAATTCGACCACGCCGACTTCGGAATAATCAATTTGCAGACTTTCGCATCCAACCTTGTTGCTCTTTCTAAAAACGTGGACTGGGAAGTGCTGATCGATAAAGTGACGACCGGCCCCAGGCAGGTTCTCCAAATGGAAGTGCCCCGTATCGAGGAAGATCAAAAAGCAAACCTGACTTTGTTTGATCCGGATCATGTATGGACCTTCAATGAAAAGACAAATGTATCGCGTTCGCGAAACTCGCCGTGGTTCGGCAAGGAGCTGAAAGGCAAGGCTGTGGCGGTGTTTAATAACAACAGAACGTGGTTCGACAAAGACTGATATGAAACCCCTTCATAAGGTGCCGGTGATATTTGGTAGTATTGCCGGTGTTTTGGGCACGGCCCTCTTCATCGGGATCTACTATATCGGTCCGCATCCTTTTCTTATCCCACCGTATTCCGATTTTCGCATCCTCTTTTTCGCGGTCTTCATATTTTTTACCCTGAAAGAGATCCGGGACCTTCACCAGGGGGGCATACTTTATTTCTGGCAGGGCCTGATCGCCTCGTTCATTTTTGTTGGATTATATGCCGTGATCTGTTCGGCGATAATCGGTACCTTCGCTGAAGTGAATGATGAGTTCGTCCGCTCCTATGTCGAACAAAAAACCGCCGAGCTTAAGACATATCCGGCCGACATCGTCGAAAAGATTGGAAAAGAAGTTTACCAACGTAATTTGCAAATGCTTCCTTCGACTAACGGCTTTAAACTTGCGTCCCTTTATTTAACCCAAAGCTTTATTATTGGGGCGTTCGTGAGTATAATATTGTCTGTAATACTAAGACGTCAACCTAACCCCTAAACTCTATGGAACCCAAACAACCCCTAGACTCTATGCAAACCCAACAAACAACTTCAGATGCGTCGCCAGTAACAACGCGATCGGCCGGTGTCCGATACGGGATGATTTCCGGGATTGTCTCAATCTTGTTATTTCTAATTTTCATTCTCGCCAACATCAACATGACAGAGGGACCCTGGAAGTGGGTGGGATGGATCGTAACAGTCGCATTGGTGGTTTTGGCACACAAGTACTATAAGGACAATGCGAACGGCTTCATGAGCTACGGTCAGGGCGTCCAAATATCTCTCTGGATGGGCATGGTGTCGGCCGCGGTCTCCAGCGTCTTTACATATGTTTATATTAAATTTATTGACGCTTCATTCCTTGAAATGATCAAAGACAAACAAATTCAAGCAATGGAGGAGCAAGGCATGTCGGAAGAACAAATAGAGCAAGGGATGAAATTTGCGTCGATGTTCATGAGTCCTGAAGCAATGCTGCTTTTTGGTCTGATTGGAGGCGTAATTTCCGCGCTTATTATCGGTCTTTTAGTTAGTATCTTTACTCAAAAGAAAGCGCCTGAAACGGCATTTTGATGGCCAAAGAGAATATTCAGATCTCTGTTATTATACCGGCGCAGGACGAAGAAGAATCGCTGCCGGAGTTGTCTCAATGGATAAGCCGTGTTATGGAAGAGCACGGCTTTTCCTTCGAGGCGATCATCATCGATGACGGCAGTACCGACTCTACCTGGGAAAAGATCACCGGTATAAATCGGGCAGACAGCCGCTTTAAGGGCATTCGGTTCAACCGGAATTTTGGAAAATCAGCTGCCCTGCAAACAGGCTTCAGAGCGGCAAAAGGCGACGTGGTGATTACCATGGACGCCGACCTGCAGGACAGCCCCGACGAGATCCCCGAATTATACCGCATGGTCAAAAAGGACGGATTTCATCTCGTTTCCGGCTGGAAGAAAACACGGCACGACCCGGTCTCCAAAACAATCCCTTCACGGTTTTTCAATTACATCACCCGGCGTATTTCGGGCATTGATCTGCATGACTTCAACTGCGGATTAAAAGCTTACCAGTCGATCGTGGTCAAGAACATCAATGTGTACGGAGAAATGCACCGCTACATTCCGCTCATCGCCAAGTGGGCGGGCTTTAACCGGATCACCGAAAAAGCCGTGCGCCATTATGAACGGAAATACGGCCGGACCAAATTTGGATGGTCCCGGATCACCGGCTTGCTGGACGTATTCTCCATCACGTTCATGGGTAAATTCGCGCGAAAGCCCATGCACTTTTTTGGAACCTTCGGTACACTTTCGTTCCTGGTCGGATTCCTTTTTACAGCGAAATTATTCTGGGACAAGTTTGATTCCCTGTTCCTGTCGCGAACGCCTATGAAACGCGACATTACCGAACAACCGCTGTTCTACCTCGCCCTTGTCGCAGTCATCATAGGTGTCCAGCTGTTTGTCACCGGGTTTCTTGCGGAAATGTTCACAACGCAGTCGCTGTCCAAACGCGACTACCTGGTCATCGACAAGGTAGGCATTGATGAGGAGAGCCCGAAGAAGCTCCAGAATGTAACAAACTGAACTTTTCCGGGGCAATGACCGACATCAAATACTCAGTGATAATCCCGGTCTACAACCGGCCGGATGAGGTGTCGGAATTACTCGAAAGCCTCTCCCGGCAGACCCGGACCGATTTTGAGGTGATCATCGTTGAAGACGGCTCGTCGGTGCGTTGCGATCATGTTGCCGAAAAATATAAGCCATATGTCCGGCTCACATACTACTTCAAAAAGAATGAAGGGCCCGGGCCGGCCAGAAATTTTGGCTATGCGCTGGCATCGGGCAAGTACCTGGTCTGCTTCGACTCCGATTGCGTTATACCACCGAAATATTTTGACGCCGTTGATCAGGCGCTGCAGGTTCAGCACCTCGACGCATGGGGTGGCGCGGACCGGGCCCATGAGAATTTTACCTGGCTGCAGCGCGCTACGGGCTACACGATGTCGTCATTTTTTACCACCGGTGGCATCCGCGGAGGCAGGAAAAGGATCGGCTGGTTTCAGCCGCGCAGTTTTAATATGGGCATTTCAAGGGAAGTATATCAGAAGCTCGGCGGATTCCGGTTCTCCCGTTACGCGGAAGACATCGAATTCAGTATCCGCATGAAGCAGGCCGGCTTCCGTACTGGCCTTGTTGAACAGGCATTCGTGTATCACAAACGACGGACAAATTTCATCCAGTTCTTTAGACAGGTATTCAATTTTGGGCGAGGACGCGTGCTGGTAGGCCGCGAATATCCGGGTGAAATCAAACTCACACACTGGTTCCCCCTTGCTTTCACCGGCGCTCTGCCGATGCTGCTCCTTTTATTTTTTATCAGCCCCACGCTCTTCGTGACAGGTGCGATTTTGCTGGGACTTTACCTGGCGCTGATCTTCGTCGACGCCCTCATCGTTAACAGGCACTTGGTGGTTGCCCTCCTCGCCGTGCCTTCGGCGATCGTCCAGCTTACCGGCTACGGGCTGGGTTTTCTTAAAGAAAAGCTGAAATCATACCCCTCGTGACACCCCTCTATTTGGGGGCTTCTCCATCATTTCCTTGGAAAAATGATTTTTTTGCACAATATTTATTGAGAATCCAGGCCTATTCTTACATGAGGAATTTCGCGCTCTGCAGTTCTTTTTTGTTGATTGTTCTCACCTGCAGCATAGCCCATAGCCAGAACGTTAGGGAGCTCGGCGCTGGCTATTACGTCGTTGTTGCAGCCTACGCACCTGCCAAGGAGATGTCAGCCAAGCGATATTCAGATCAGCTTAATCGTCAGGGGATCAAGGCCGACTACGGATTCAATTCACGCAGAAAATACTATTTCGTATATCTCGATTACTTTACCGAGCTCAAGGCTTCTCTGCGAAGCATGCATCAGGTCCGCAAAGCAGGCCGCTTTTCCGATGCATGGGTTCGAGTGGTTTCCGGCGATATTCCACCGCAAGGCCCTCCCATTGCTGTGGCCACCCAGGAGGTGAAGGTAGGGGAGACACCCGTCAAAGAAGTTTCCGTGGAGTCTCCCGCTGATAAACCGGCCACCGACACAACCGCCAGCCCACCCGTCGACGAGGAGGTGACCGAAAATCCCGAGATCGTTCAATTCGATACCATGACCCTTGGAAATACGGAGGTTTTCCTCAGCCTTTTCAACGCCACAAATAACCGCATCGTGGAAGGCCAGGTTAAGATCGTCGATTACGATGGAAAAAATCC
>DASPNN010000566.1:0-3354 GCA_035626495.1 Chryseosolibacter sp. | reverse complement strand
AGGACGATTGTCTTTGGGAAGGATATACTGATGTGGTCCAGGGATACTTTGGTGCCAAGTTTTTTCTCGAGGTAGCCGACTGCCTTTTGCGTGAGGGAATTTTGAACAGGGGGGAGCTGGATGACGAGCATGAGGGTGATCAACAACAGGATGACAGATATGATGAACCACCCGAAGATCTTAGCAATTTTTTTTAGGACTCTTTTCCCTTTTCCTTTCTCATCCATGACACGTATCGCCGCGAGAATTTTCTGAAAAACTTATGCCTGAATGAGGCGGCGACAACATGGTGATCGTCCGGATGAAGTTGTCGATGGGTACGAAATTCCCCAAGGAAAATCGTACAGAACGTGGCTGATAAAATTTCTTTGTGAAAATTTCGTGACCACCTATGGCATACTAATAGAACCCACAGTAACAGTTGATTTTCTGTGGTGATGAAGGTACGGAGGTTCTTGTTGCAACTGGCGGATATATATGCTTTTGTAAAAAAGGTATTCAAGCATTTCTTTTTCCCTCCGTATGAAGGACGGGAAATATTGCGTCAGTGTTTTATGGTCGGAAACAAATCGCTTTTTCTGATCTCTTTCACCGCCTTTCTGGCCGGCATCGTTTTCACCAAACAATCGCGCCCCTCGCTTGCTTCCTTCGGCGCAGAATCGTGGTTGCCATCGTTGGTCTCTCAGGCGGTGATCCGCTCGCTCGGACCGCTGATCACCGGACTGATTTGTGCCGGCAAGCTCGGCTCAAACATTGGCGCGGAGTTGGGGAGTATGCAGGTGGGGGAACAAATCGACGCCATGGAGGTATCGGGAACGAGACCTTTCTCTTACCTGGTGGTGACGCGTGTCACGGCGACAACGTTGATGTTGCCGATCCTTGTTGTCTACGCCGACGTGGTTGCGCTGGTGGGGTCTTTTCTCACGGTTAATTTTTTCAATAGTTCCAGCTTTCTTTTGTACTTCAACGAAGTGTCCGCAAATATCAGTTACCTGGATATCTTCTCTTCTTTGATCAAATCTGCGTTCTTCGGTTTCGCGATCGGAATTGTCGGTTGCTACGCTGGCTATCATTCGGAAAAAGGAACCACAGGAGTTGGCAAGGCCGCCAATACTTCAGTCGTTGTATCGATGATCCTGATTTTCGTCATCGACCTGCTGTCGCTTCAGTTCATTAATCTTTTCCGGAGATGATCTCGCACCGGGTGCATACGTCCTCCTCGCCGGCTTCACAGGGCACAAAAGGGAAAGTGGTTGCCTCTGTGCGGAACCTGAAGAAGTCTTTCGGCGACAGGCCTGTCCTGAATGGTGTGAATCTGGACTTATATGAAAGTGAAAACCTGGTAATCCTCGGCCGCTCGGGAACCGGAAAATCGGTCCTGATTAAATGCATGGTCGGGCTGATCCGGCCAGATGAAGGAATGATCAATATTCTCGGCAAGGACGTGTTTAGGCTTAACGGCCGGGAGCTCAATGAGCTGCGTCTTGAAATTGGTTTTTCATTCCAGGGCAGCGCGCTCTACGATTCCATGACTGTGCGGGAGAACCTGGAGTTTCCGTTGAAAAGGAATTTGGGGATTCATGATGCAAAAAAGCTCAACGATATGGTGATGACGGCACTCGACGACGTCGGCCTGCAGCACGCGGTCAACCAGATGCCGGCGGAACTGTCAGGCGGGATGAGAAAGCGGGTTGGCATAGCCCGGACGTTAATTCTGAACCCCAAGATCATGCTATACGACGAGCCAACTGCCGGTCTGGACCCGATCACGAGCACCGAAATCAATGACCTGATCCTGTCGGTTCGGGAAAAATATCACACGTCCTCAATTATCATAACACACGATATCAGCAGTGCCCGGCACACATCGGACCGAATCATCGGTCTGGTCGATGGGCGATGCAAGATCGAAGGCACCTTTGACGAGCTTCGCGACGCGAGGGACCCCGATCTGGAACCATTTTTTAATTATTAGAGATCATGGAAACAAAAGAGATTGCGCAGCAGGTAAAACTTGGGGCTTTTGTGTTGGGGGGACTTGCCCTCTTTCTTGTAGCCGTTTTTTTCATAGGAAGCGAGAATAATATTTTCAGCCGGACCTTTGAGGTCACCGCGATCTTCAGGAACGTTGAAGGGCTCAAAGAGGGGGATAACGTTTGGTTGTCGGGCGTCAAGATCGGAACTGTTACGGCGGTAAAGATCCGCGAACAGGGTAAAGTCGAAGTGACGCTATCCCTGAAAAACAACCAGCATCATTTTATTTCCCGCGATGCGACGGCCAGTGTCGGATCAGACGGTCTTGTCGGCAACAAAATCGTGGTGATCGCGCCTGGTAAGTCGACGGCGACAATCGCCGAGAATGATACCCTGCAAACACTGTCTCCGACCGACACCCAGGACCTGATGAACCTTGCAAAGGACGTGGGCGAGAACACCCGATCGTTGACGCTGGGCCTGAGAGAGCTTACCGAACGTGTGAACCGCGGCGAGGGTATTGTCGGAGAGCTCTTTGCAGAGGGGGAGATGTCCCGCGATTTGCGGAGCACGATCAACAACCTGAAACAAACGACCAACAACACGGCAAAGGCGACCTCGGAGCTCAGTAGTCTAATCGTCGATATGAGAACCGGTGACGGACTCCTTTCGACCCTTGTCTATGACTCTGCGTATGCCCGCGATTTCGAGCAAACTTTGAAAAATATCAAGTACGTCAGCATGCACACCGATGTTGTAGCCCAACGCTTGATGCAGCTGACGGCCAAAATGAACGACAAGGACAACGCGGTTGGGGTATTATTGCAGGACTCGTCATTTGCAAACAGTTTGCGGCACACGATGCAAAATACCGAGGAGGCAACCCGCAAGCTTGACGAAAACATGGAAGCCCTTCAGCACAACTTTCTGTTGAGGAGGTACTTCAGGAAAAGTGACAAACGGAAAGACAGGGAGGCAGCGTCATCCAAAGGCAACATCAGCGTGGAGTAGCGGTTTTTCTTTCGATCGACCGTTTTCTCACCTTGTAAAACGCTTGCCGCACAGGATTTTTTTGTTCTTCCTCGATGGTTGTTTCGTCGCCAAGAAGCATCGCCCACGGCTGCAGATGCTCGACCCGTTCAAAAATGATCTTTAAAACGGCGAGTGCCGGGATTGCCAGGAACATCGCAGCAAAACCCGCGACCGCCCCCGCCACCAGCACTCCGATGATGATGGCCAGCGCATTAAGCTTTACCTTGTTGCCGACAATGAGCGGCATGAGTATGTTGTTGTCGATAATCTGGACACCCATCAATACGCCGGCAACCCAGAGGGCTGCCACCGGCTCACTGGCCGACATCAGGGTTATGATGATGCAGA